>JAABUB010000022.1 GCA_011389575.1 Desulfotignum sp.
CCTGACGCTTCCGCCCCTGCGGGAAAGGCTGCTGGATCTGCCCCTGCTGCTGGACCGATTTGTATGCCAGGCAGCAGCAGAACTGAACAAACCCATCCCGGATATCCCCAAGATCCTTATTGAACAAATGGAATCCTATCCTTTCAAGGGCAATATCAGGGAACTCAAATCCATGGTCCATGATGCCCTGTCCCGGTATGAAAAAGGCCCCATCACAGCCGACCTGTTCAAGGGACTGGATCTGACAGAACAAGAAGATTCTCCGAAAGACGGCACCCATGCCCTGGAAACCGGCAATGGCCTGCCCACCCTGAAGCAGGCCTCCAATATCCTGGTGGAAAAAGCCATGGAACAGGCCGGGGGCAACCAGTCGGCTGCCGCCAGAATCCTGGGCATCTCCCAGCAGGCCTTGAGCAAGCGGCTTCAAAAAATTCGAAAATAATGAATACACCGATCCAAGCGTGCAGGGGCGGTTCGCGACTGCCCTTGCGGTTACGCCGGCAGGGACCTGAAAAATATCACAACCAGAGTTGTATTCACAACTTTGGTTGTGATGTGATCCATATCCTTTCCACCTCCCGAATGTATGCGCAGAACACCTGATTTGTACAATTTTTGTTGTAGAACCACCCTTCTGGCAGAACACCTATTTTAAGATAAATTAATCAATAAAATCAGAATATTACATAAAATTTAATCCTATGGCACGCTGATTGCTCTTATAAAAAATGAATGGCTTTCAGGATGCAGGGGAAAGCAAGGAACCTGCACCGCAAACCAGTTTTCAACAAGGAGCACATCATGAAAGAGATAAAAAACATTGGATGGCGGGTCACATTTGCCGGACTGGGCATCAACCTGGCCCTGGGTATTTTATACACATGGAGTATTTTCAAAGAATCCATCAAAGAATCCATTGTCGCAGGAGACGGCCGGTTTGACTGGAACCTGGCCGCTCTGAACGACCCATATGCTGTGTGCTGTCTGGTGTTTGCCTTTGCCATGATTCTGGCCGGCAGGATCCAGGACAAAACAGGACCAAAAATGACAGCCATCATGGGGGGTGTCCTGACCGGGGCCGGCCTGATTCTCATTGCATTCTCCTCCTCCTGGATCGTCTGGATCCTGGGATTCGGGGTCCTCATGGGCGCGGGCCTGGGGTTCGGGTATGCATCTGCCACCCCGCCGGCCATCAAATGGTTTCCTCCGGCCAAAACCGGCATGATCGCCGGCATTGTGGTTGCGGGATTCGGCCTGGCATCGGTATATATCGCGCCCCTTGGCACCTGGCTGATCTCCCGGTTCGGGCTGAGCCAGTCCATGCTCATTTTCGGGGTGGCCTTTCTGGTGGTGGTTTGTTTTCTGGCCCAGTTCCTGATAAATCCGCCGGCGGGATATGTGCATCCGGATGCCCGGGCCAAGGCCACAGCGCTAGCCGCACCAACAGGCATTGATTTTTCCCCGGGGGAAATGATGAAAACCGGGACCTTTTACAAACTGTGGATCATGTTCTGCGTGGGGTCCGGCGCGGGCCTGATGATCATCGGCAGTGTGGCCGGCATGGCCAAATCCGGCTTGGGGACCATGGCCTGGATCGTGGTGGCACTCATGGCTGTGGGCAATGCTTCCGGCCGGGTGGTGGCAGGAATATTGTCCGACAGAATCGGCCGGGCCAACACCCTTTTCATCATGCTCAGCTTCCAGGCCCTTATTATTTTTTCTCTTATGTTCATCGCACCGGGTCAGGTGATTCTTCTGGTGATGGCTGCCACCTTTATCGGGTTCAATTACGGCACCAACCTGTCCCTGTTTCCGTCGGCCACCAAGGACTTTTTCGGGTTGAAAAACTTCGGGGTCAACTACGGCCTGGTTTTTTCCGCCTGGGGGATCGGCGGGTTTATCTTTCCCCGGGTGTCCCAGATGATCGTGGCCTATACCGGCACCCCCAAAATGGCCTATATCCTGGCAGCGGCCCTGCTGTTAATCGGCGCAGTGCTGGCCCTGGTGACAAAGGCCCCGGAAACCAGAACCGAAACCTCGTTTCTGGGAGTGCCGGTGCCGGTGCCGGTGCCCGGAAAAAACTGATACACATACCCCGGACTCCGGCTGTATCTGAAATTTATAACCCCGTATTTTTGCTGACCCTCATCTGGAAAAGGAGATTATCATGACCGAGTACACATTTCACGCCCCTGACGAATTTCGGAAAACCGCCTGGATAAAAACCATGGATGAATACCAGACCATGTACAAACAATCCATGGAAGATCCGGATACTTTCTGGGCAGATATGGCAGAACATTTTTACTGGGAAAAAAAATGGGACACGGTCCGGGAATACAATTTTCATCTGTCCAAAGGCCCCGTCTCCATCCAGTGGTTTATCAACGCAAAGACCAATATAGCTTACAACTGCCTGGACCGGCACCTGCCTGAACGAAAGGACCAGACCGCTTTGATCTGGGAAGGCAACCAGGTGGGAGAAGATCTGACCATCTCCTATGGGCAGCTCCATGAAAAGGTGTGCCGGTTTGCCAATGCCCTCAAGGAAAAAGGGGTGAGCAAAGGAGACCGGGTGGCCATCTACATGCCCATGGTTCCGGAACTGGCTGCCACCATGCTCGCCTGTGCCCGGATCGGGGCGATTCATTCCATTGTGTTCGGCGGGTTTTCCGCCGAAGCCCTGGCAGACCGGATCGAAGACAGCCTGTGCAAAGTGCTGGTGACCACGGACGGGGTGATGCGCGGGGCCAAGGCGGTTCCCTTGAAAACCGCAGCTGACCGGGCCATGGCCCTGTGCCGGGACCGGGGCCACCAGGTGGACACCTGTTTTGTGGTGAAACGCACCGGATCCGCCATCGAGATGGTTCCAAACCGGGATGTATGGTGGCATGAAGCCGCCGATGCCCAGTCACCCGACTGTCCTGTGGAATGGATGGATGCGGAAGACCCGCTGTTTATCCTGTACACTTCGGGCTCCACAGGCAAACCCAAAGGGGTCCAGCACAATGTGGGCGGGTACATGGTGTATACCGGCACCACGTTCAAATATGTTTTTGACTACCATGACGGCGACATTTACTGGTGCACCGCAGATATCGGCTGGGTCACGGGCCACTCCTATATTGTCTACGGTCCCTTGTCCCAGGGAGCCACCAGCCTGATGTTCGAAGGGGTGCCCACCTATCCGGATCCGGGCCGGTTCTGGGCCACGGTGGACAAATGGCAGGTGAACCAGTTTTACACCGCGCCCACCGCCATCCGGGCACTCATGGCACAGGGAGAAAAATGGGTGGAAAAATATGATCTGTCGTCTCTGCGGCTTCTGGGGTCTGTAGGAGAACCCATCAATCCGGAAGCCTGGCGCTGGTACCACACCCATGTGGGCAAAAACCGCTGCCCCATCGTGGACACCTGGTGGCAGACCGAAACCGGGGGCATCATGATATCTCCTCTGCCCTATGCCATTGACCAGAAACCCGGGTCCGCCACCCTGCCCTTTTTCGGGGTAAAGCCTGTGCTGCTCAATGAAGAAGGAAAAGAACTGGAAGGTGCCTGCGACGGGATACTGGCCCTCAAGGAACCCTGGCCAGGCCAGATGCGCACGGTGTACAACAACCACGACAGGTTTGAAAAAGTGTATTTCCAAATGTTTGACGGGTACTATTTTGCCGGAGACGGCTGCCGCAGGGATGAAGACGGATATTTCTGGATAACGGGCCGTGTGGATGATGTCATCAACGTATCAGGCCACCGCATGGGCACGGCTGAGGTGGAATCCGCTCTGGTAAGCCACCCTGAGGTGGCTGAAGCCGCTGTCATAGGATTTCCCCACGACATCAAGGGCCAGGGCATCTACGCCTTTGTCACCCTGAATGTGAGTGCCGTGCCCACCCCGGAGCTGCTCGGAGAACTCAAACAGCATGTGAGAAATGAGATCGGTCCCATTGCCACCCCGGACATCATCAATTTTGCACCCGGGCTGCCCAAGACCCGGTCCGGCAAAATCATGCGCCGGATTCTGCGCAAAATCGCCACCAATGAATATGACCAGCTGGGTGACATCTCCACCCTGGCGGATTCCGATGTGGTGGGAAATTTGATTGACAGCCACAAGGCCCTGGTCAAATAGACACTGATCCATGCCATGCAAATGTTTGGTCATGGATTTTCCCGGGGGCGATTCACACACCGCCCCCGGCAACTTTCCCATCAACCTTTCCAAAAAAACTGCCGATGATTTGACATTTTCCGGCATTTGGGCAATGATTCCCAAAACCAATCCTGGAGGCCCAGTTTTTCGGCATGACATACAACCCGGACATCCATCACAGACGTTCCATTGGTTTGCCCGGACATGCTGAAAAACCTATTATTGTTCAGACCGCCAGAATATCGGATATCCAGGATGCGGTATTTCATGTCGGCATGCAGCCCGATTTTCAATCCATGGCCGGCCGGGTGTTTGATCACCAGTTGTTTGCTATCCCGTTTTTATCAGATGGTGAAATGGTTCAGGCCAACCGGTTCAGGGCGTTGAAAAAACAGATGGAATGGGTCTGCGGCCGGTTTGCCGTAAAAATCCTGGTAAAAGATGCCCTGGAACCGGACATGTCCCTGACCGCCCTACAGATTGCATACAAAGAAAAAGGCGCACCTTATCTGCCACAGTTTCCGCAGCTTCCCATTTCCCTGTCCCACAGCGGCAATTATACAGCTGCGGCCATGGGCCGGGCCCCCGGCATCGGCCTGGGTATTGATGTTGAAAAAATCGGCGGACTGCCGGAGGCATCGTTCATGAAAACCGCGTTTACCCCGGAAGAAATTGCCCGCATGCCGGCAGAAGCCCGGGCAGTTTTTACAAACTGGACTTTAAAAGAAGCATTCTTAAAATATGTGGGCCTGGGTTTTAATGAAAGTTTGCACAGTGTGGCGGTTATAGAAGGACAAATCTATTACCATGGCCAAAAACAAAACGTTCATACCTGGTCATCGTATCTGGACAACCAATATGCCATGGGACTTGTTTACGGGGATATTTTTCCACGCTATTGATTGGTACAGCACCTGCAGCAAAAAAAAACCGGGAAGCCACCCGGAGAAGGCTTCCCGGTTCGGGGTGATGGCATGTCAAAGGAGGATCAACATCTCCGGGTTTTGTTTTTACAAATACACATTATGCGGTCTTGATCTCAATCTGCCGGGGTTTGGCTGCCTCTGACTTGGGCATGTGCAGGGTGAGAATACCGTTTTTCAACTCTGCTTCTACCTTTTCCACATCAATGGTCTGGGGCACGGAAAAATTGCGGACAAACTCCACATTCCCGAACTCTTCCCAGGAAGCTGCCCCGCTGGTTTCCATTTTTCTCACACCTGACAGGGAAAGCCTGCCGTTGTCTATGTTCACGGAAAGTTCATCCTTTACCACACCGGGCATGTCTGCATACAAAAGGATTTCGTCTTCGTTTTCATATATGTCAACCATCGGTGCGACTTCGTACAATTCCCGTGTTTTTTCTAAATTCTGATCGTCTCTTTTTGCGATTTCAGTTTTTTTATCCATGATAGGCCTCCATATATACGATGGTATTAAGTGCCATGGGCAATGAAACATTTTCGATTTAGTTGATGGTGATCTGCCTGGGTTTTGCCGCCTCGGACTTGGGCAGGGTCAGATAAAGTATCCCGTTCTTCAAGGTGGCTTCTACCCGGTTGCTGTCCACATCATCGGGCAGGGTAAAGCTGCGGGAGAAAGTACCGTTTCCCCTTTCCGTCTTGTGCACCTTATATCCCTCTGGCAGTTTCTGATCCCGGGAACCGGAGATTTCCAGATAATTTCCCTGAATTTTGATGTCCAGAGAATCTTTTTCCATACCGGGAACCTCCAGTCTCATTTCAAAGCCATCGCCGGTCTGGTACAGATTGGCCCGGAGGAACCCTTCTTCCATAAGCCATCTGGTCCCATAGGGCCGGCCATAGTCGGTATTTAAATTGTCCAGCCTCTGCCGGAGCAGGTCCATGGTTCCGAACAATCTGTCGATATCGCTCAATCTTGTAAACATGACACATCCTCCTTTATTGCATTTGCTTGTTTGTTGTTTGTGAAAGCCGGCATGTGATTGCACTGTATGCGACCTTGCCATGCAAGCCTGTCAGTATGTGCTGCGTGCGTTAGATCTGCCGCTGCTTTCACCTCCCTGACTCTTTGAGCAGAATTTAGTTACCAAAATATCCATGTCAATACCTGGATATTATTTTTTTTAAAAAACAGAATTAGTAATGAGATTATTCTATGTGTGATCAAAAATATAGCCCACAGACCGTCGGCTTTTGAAAAACTGGGGATCTTTGGGATTTTTTTCAAAATATTTTCTGAATCTTACCATGAAATTGTCCACCGTGCGGGTGGAAGTGTCACGGGAATATCCCCAGCCGGCGTTGAGCAGCATTTCCCGGGACAGGGGCCTGCCCTTGTTGGCGATGAAAATTTTCAGCAGGGTGATCTCCTGTTCCGTCAGAATGATCTCTCCGGCTGCGCACCAGGCTTTAAAGGTAACAAAATCCACCTGGTTGTCCCCGAAACAGTAGTGGTCCCCCTGGAACATGGAATGACCCGCGTTTGTATCTGCTCCAATTGGTTCATACCAGGTGCTTTTTTGGATGAGCCGTTCCACCCGCAGCAAAAACTCCTCCAGGTCAAAGGGTTTGGCCAGGTAATCGTCCACCCCGTACCGCAACCCTTTGACTTTGTCTCTGGTATCTCCCCGGGCGGACAAAATCAGCACCGGTATTTTTTCATCTTCCTGGCGGATGGTTTTTAAAATGGAAAACCCGTCGATCATGGGCAGCATGATATCCAGGACAATAAGGTTCGGATGCCAGGCGCGCCACTGGTCCAGGCCGTCAATGCCATCAACCGCCACTGACACGGCATAACCGGCAAGGGACAGATTAAGCCGCAGGCCTTCTGCTATTCGAGCCTCGTCTTCTATGACCAGAATACGCTTTTTTTCAGCCGCTTCCATATATTTTTCTCCCTGACATTGGCGATGCCTGCCCGGGGTATGGTGATGGTGAACCGGGCACCGCATCCTTTGCCTTCACTGTAAACCGAAGCCCGCCAGCCATGTATCCTGGCAATACTTGAAACCAGGTAAAGCCCCAGCCCCGACCCGGAAACCCTTAGCTGGTTTTCCCGGCCGGACTGGTAAAATTTGCGGAAAATCTTTTTTGCCTCCTGCCGGTCGACACCGATGCCGTTGTCTATAAAATCCATGGTCACCTTCTGGAGATGGGATTTAAATACGATTTTCAATGCCGGCCGGTCAGATTCATTGTACTTGATGGCATTGGACACGATGTTCATGAGCAGCATCTCAAATAAAAACAGGTTGACCGGAAATTCAAACCTGGCTTTGGACGGATTTAAAATCTGAATATCACATTCCCGGAAAATGGAGTCATTTTTTTTGATAAAATTTTGTACAAGATCCACCAGGCTGTCTTTGGTCACCTCAGAATCAAAATTCTGGCTTTCAATGCGGGCCAGGTTTAATATCCGGTTGATATTGTCGGTGAGCCGGTTGATATCTTCCAGCATGTTCTCACTGTAATGTTTGATATCTTCAGGTTCCAGAGGATGGCGGATAAATGTTTCCAGGTAAAGCCGCAAAGAGGTCACCGGGGTTTTCAGTTCATGGGTGAAATTATAGATGAAATTGTGTTGAAGCCGGAACAGATTCACTGTTTTCTGGTAATAGATAAAAGCCAGCAGAATACCGGCCAGGACCACGGTTATCAGAAGACTGAGCACAAGGATGGTCATGCCGGTTTTGGAGGGAAAAATCATCTGGGGGTCTATATGGAACCGTAAAATGACCACTTCCAGAGCAGACCTGATTTCCATGTAAAGACTCACCGTGAGCACCAGAAAAGTGGCCAGGGCAAAAATGGAACAGGCAAATATAAATACCGGATGAAGATACCACCGGCTTGGATTCAGAATCTGCATGGATCAGAGGATTTCCTCCTGTTTGTTCAAGACTGAAACCAATACCGTCAGATCAAGGGCCGGTTTGATAAGCACGCACTCGGAAGTGACACCCAGGGCCTTGACAGCCTCAGGCGGAATATAGTCGGCAGATCCGGTATGAACAACAAATTTCATATCAGGATTTATTTTTGCCGCTTCCACCATAAACGTGTTGCCGTCAACCCCGGGCAGACGAATATCCACCACTGCCTTGTCAATGTGGTGATTTTTAACAATTTCAAGGGCGTCTTCACTGGTCTCAGCCTGGAAAACATTGTATCCTTCATCCTCCATAAACGCGGCAATGCTCTGGCGGATACTTTCTTCATCATCAAGAATTAAAAATTGTCTGGTCACTTGAACCATTTTGTTTTCCTTATGTGAATAGGGTCCATATTATGATCATGTCTGTGCCAAGACCCGAATACTCTGGCGGATACAGGATTCATCATCAATGGTTAAAATTTTTATCTTGCTGTTGTCCTCCACAGTAGCTGCCTGCCGCCTAATGTTTACTGATTTTCCCCGCGGTCTGTATGCAGGTTTCATGACCAGACATTATTCTCATAAGAGATTTAATTGTCAAGGTATATTCACGCAGGCCGGCATTGACAGCAACTCTCATCTTCCACAAACGCCTGGGCTGTGTGGTCTGTTTCAATTATTTTCATGACACCTTTTGTGTCATCCGTCATACCCAGAAAATTTTTTGGCCCCTGGTTCTGCATCTGATTTTTTTTGTTTCCCTCCTGTAGCAGCCTGTCTTGGCTTTTTCAAACCGTCCTTAATTAGACCAACCTTTCCCTGTTTTTGTTAAAAAAAAGGAGCTTGGTAAAATCTTCAATCACCCAAACCTGGTTGACATTTTATCGCAGAACGTTACACTATATATTATATTGTTACAAAAAAGACCCGTAAGAAAAAAATGGTTTTTGACAACAAAGGAGGTTTATAATGGCAAAAGAAGAACACAAGGAAAAAGATTATTGCGATGCAGAAGACCAGAAAAATGTTGTGGATAAAATGGAAGAGTGTGACAACACATCTGAAACAGACAAAGAACGTGATGAATGCTACAACAAAGTGATAAAAGAAGACGATGATGGATGCATGTCGTCCTGATTTATACATCATCAGGTCAATATCAGCAGACAGATCCGTTGACAGTCTTTGCGCCTTTGCTGTTAGCGGATCTGTTATTTTTAACTCACCAGGTCATCAAATATTACGGGCAGCCGTTCCTGCAAGTCAACCAGAAGGGGCTGCATCAAGGCCCGGATCTGGGGATGGGCTTTTTTGGAACACCGCAGGGCAAACATGTGGCGCCATTCTCTGATATTGCCCTTGACCACAATTTCGGTCTTCAGGGAATTTGGCAGCACTTCTCTGGCCTGTTCCGGCCGCCATCCGCTTTTGAGCAGCTCCAGATAATATTTCTCCGCATCTTTCATGGCTGATTCCCAGGTTTCCTGCTGGGCCGGGGTGCTGTCTTCCCACCAGCAAGGCCGGATAAATTCCATTTTCCCGTCGTACCGCACATACCGGGTGGACTCCTGGGCAAAGGAAAACAGCCGGTGCCGCACCAGTTCATGGGTCACCCCCCGGTTGGTGATAAACCGGACAATGATGTCGCCAAACTCGATCATGGCATGGTGGCCCCGGTCCCGCATCCGTGCCACAAACCCGGCTGCGGAATCGGACGTGATTTTGTCCTCTGATTTGTAACAGGTGCGGCCTGCCGCTTCAATGGTCTGAAGCAGATTCTCCGGCAGGCTGATGATCTCGTACCCATGATCGATAATTTGCATGGACCTCCTCCTGACTCTTTCTTATATCCTGCCCGTCAAAATAGCATACCTGAAACAAAAGCCCAACCAGTATTTTACGCGGAGAACAACCCTGCCGCTTTAATACGGAACCTTCCGGGTTGCCAGCACATACTCCCTGATATTCATAAGCTCCGGATCATCTTTTTTTGCCAGACCCTTTTCTGCCCAGGCCAGGGCCTGGTCCGGTTTTTCTACCGCCATCAGAGACTGGGCCGCCATCATCTTCCGCCTCACCGTCCCTCTTTTTATGCCCATCCTCATATCTGCATCTCCTGCTCTGAATCCCCCATAAACAAAAAAACCACAAAGGTATCCCTCTCACACCTGGGAAAAACCTTCGTGGTTTTATTGAATTCTTTTGGCTGTGTTACGTTCCTGCCTGATTTACAATATCCACAGGCGGCTTGTCAACAAAAACCCGGCTTCCTTAATGATTGTGCCTATAAGTGGCCGGAGGTGCTGTTTCAAAAAAGTGATATGAATATCGAAGCAGCAGAATAGAAAATTGTCAGATGCCTAATGCTCCTTTTCCCCGACAGCGAGAAAGTGTTTTGCCAGGGCCTCATAGGCCGTGACATTGCCAAAGCCGACCTGTACCAGTTGCGCCTTTACATCCCGGGGAAAATACCTGATCTCTGCAGGCGGCCCTTCCTTCATTTCCTTTTTCAGCCAGTCAACGATACATATTTTCCCGCCGGGCTTTAACAGGCGGTAAGCTTCTTTGAGCATAAGCCCGGGATTTTCCAGCTCATGATGTAGTCAGGCGGGATGTCCTTCAGCCTGTACGGTTTATTCAGCTTCTGCAATTTTTGGGGATTGAATTTCTTGTCGTGCACGATTATATCCTTGATAAAAATCATTCCACATGGTATGTTTTTTATTCACCATAAGGCGTGTAACCATCCTTGTCAAACAGAAATCATACTGTTAAGTTTGATTTTTAAGGCACTGACCCTGGAAGACCCGACACAGGCCCTGGAAACCTTTGCTGTCGGATTTATTAAAAAACATTTATCTGAAGAACATCTGGCCAATATCCGGTTGCTGGTATCCGAAGGACCTAAGGTACCGGAAATAACCCGTACCTTTTATGCAATGGGACCCAGGCGGACGAAAATCGGCCTTGCCCGGTTTTTCAAGAATAGATTCAACATCGAGAACGCTGAAGACGAGATCAATATTTTTCTTGCCATTCTCCTTTCCATGCGCATGCCCGTGCTTATCGGTTTACATGCCTCTCCGCCCCGGGAAAAAATCCACCGGCATGCCGTGAAAGCCGTCAAGATCCTCATGAAAATGTTTGATATAGAAAGGACAGGTGAAATCTGATGCAAAAAAATACCCCATTCAATGTGAACGGTGCAAAGCGGGTGATCCCCGGGCTGCCTACTGCGCCAAATCCTTTTCGGAAAAATCCGGTTCACAGCCGGATCTGAACCCGGTGCAGGCAAAAATTCTGCAATCCCTGAAAGAAACCTGCGGTATCGGCATTCAGGAACTTTCGGGACATCTTGAACTCCCCTTAGAGGCTTTTGAACGGGACATAGCGGCACTTCGGCATATGGAAAAATTACGGGCTGAGATGAGAGAAGGCCGGAAAAAAAATCTGCCTGTGGCAAAATAACGATTACTAGCAAAGAAGGAGTTTCACAAACCATGGCATCCAAAGCACCGGTTTTTGAAAAAATCTATCAGGACTATCTGACCAGGGTAGCAGACCAGGACCTGATTAAAAAACAGGACATCCTGGGGATCCGGGTGGAGGGACAGACCATCGTCATTCCTTTTTTCAATGAAACCTTTTCAATCTTTCCCCGGAAAATTGAGGATCACCAGGGCCGCCGCCCCCCGCATTCCGTGTGTGTGATTTTGTGTCAGTATCTGCTGCTGAGCCCTGATGACCTGGACGACGACAAACAGCTGGTGACATACCGGGATTTTAAGGATGCGGCCCCTTATGTACAGGGGTTTGACAATACCGCTCAGCAACCGGTTGCCAAGGCCTTTGCAGGCAGGCTTATCGAACTGGAGGCCGGTTGCCGGCATCTGGGGGGAACGTCTTGTGATATCGGGATTTCCTGTGATCTGTCTTATGTGTTCGAGGCCCTCCCCAGGGTTCGGATTTACCTGGTTTTCAATGATATGGACGAGGATTTTCCAGCGGACTGTAAACTACTGTTTGAAAAACAGGCGGCTCACTACCTTGACATGGAATGCCTGGCCATGATCGGCATGGTGCTGGCGGAACACTTGACGGAAAAAGACAATCCGAATGTTGCCAGGCTGGCGTGATTCTCACGCTATTCCAGGTAATCCGACAGCATGAGCCCAGAAGAAAATTAAACATTGTCCTTGACAGAAATTTTTTTTCATAGATTGACCCAAATTCTGCAATAGAAATTGCAGCCAGCCGAACCAGAAAATTTTCAAATTATTGAATCCAAGGCCAAGAAGGTCGAACAGGATAACTTGCGTGTTCAGGGGGAAAGATACCCTTGTGGAGGTTCATGCCGCTGCCTGGGATTCCCTGTGGTTTGCCGTTTATGACCTGCAATCCGGGTCATCACTATTGCCAATGCAGTTGCATCTGGAGCACCGGCCCATGTGAGCCGGGCGTTTGAATTTCACGACCATTACTGCTCCGGGGCTGATCGTCACCGCCGGCATTCGGCTGGATTTCTAAAAAAATTTAAAAATGGTTGACATTAATTTCAAAGCCTGTATTATACAATGATGTTTCATTCTTTTCGGTGTTTATCAAGATCCAATCTCTGATTTATTCCTCAAAGTACGAAGCGAATTTTTTTTATTTTATTTTTTTAGGAGAATGCCAACATGGCGAATGGTACAGTAAAGTGGTTTAACGATGCAAAAGGGTTTGGATTTATTGAACAAGAAGACGGAGGAAACGATGTATTTGTGCATCACTCAGGCATCAATGCCATGGGTTTCAAATCCCTCAATGAAGGGGACAGCGTTTCTTTTGACATCACCGAAGGCCAGCGCGGACCCGCTGCAACAAATGTGACTGTAAGATAACCAGGGTGTAATCACCCAGTTTATATAGTCTGACCCAAAGCCCCTGGATGGTATACTGTCCAGGGGCTTTTTTTATGCCCGGCTCTTCGGGTCCGGCAGATTTATTATTCAATGTAGTGCAGCCGATCCATTCTTATTGCTCCATGCACCTTCGGTCCCTTTGCAATGGACATGTTCATGAAGGCGCTTGCGGATAATTCCGAAATGCGTCTGTTTTTGCCGATGGAATCCTGCACCTTTACCGTGGCGTTATGTTGCCGGACGTAAGAGGCCGGGGTGCCGGCCTTCAAGAATGTTTGGCATTTTGATAAATTCAGCGACGGAGGTGTTTGCCGGATCGAAAAAAAAGGCTGCGGGAATCGCCACCTGTTCAATGCTGCCGTTGGCCATTAAGGCGATCCGATCTGAAATTCTCGCCGCCTCTTTGAGGTCGTGGGTGACATGTACGGTTGTCACGCCCAGCTTTTTTAGGATATCATGCAGTTCGGTGCTTAAATGCGTTGCCGTCCGTGGGTCCAGGCCGGAAGTTGGTTCGTCGAGAAGAAGCGTTTTCGGTGACGGTGCCAGCGAGCGGGCCAGAGCAACCCTTTTTTTCTCGCCACCGGAAATCTGATGCGGATAACGCCCGGCCAGGTGACGGATCTGCATCAACTCCAAAAGAAATGAAATTTTTTGGGCCATGACGTTCTTTGGATACCCTTGCGCCCTCAGGCCAAAGCCGATGTTGGCCATCACGGAAAGATGGGGAAAAAGGGCCAATTCCTGGAACAGGTAACCAACACCTCTTTTAAAAGGCGGAAGTGGATTGACATCGACGTCATCAATTAAAACACTGCCGGTGTATGCCTCAACGCCCGCAATCATATTCAAAAGGGTCGTTTTCCCGGCACCTGTTTCACCAACAATGACAAAATATTCACCATCTTTGATCGTAAGATTCAAATTGCGGCAATTCCGTATAGTTACGTTTCGAAGTTGGATCTCAGGCATTGTCAGTCCAGTCTCCTATCAACTTTCTTTCCATTACACCCAATATTTTTTCAAAAGATAAGCACATGAGGGAGAGAATAACCAGGCTGGACATAATGATATCCACTCTCATCAGACTTTCTGCTTTCATGATAAGGGCTCCGAGTCCTGTCGGAATCGCCACCATTTCCGCAGCAAGAACCATGCGCCAGGACATCCCGGAGGAGAGCTTCAAGCCGGTGAATATCTGCGGCGCGGCATTGGGGAGAATCACCTGGAAGAGTATCCGCTTCTCCGATGCCCCAAGGATATGGGCGGCGTGGATCATCTTCGGGTCCACACTGCGTATGCCCCCCGCAGTGTTGTAGCAAAGCGGAAAAAAAACACCAATACTGATGATGGCAACAGGTAATGTCTCATTGATGCCGATCCAGAGCATCAACAGGGGCAGCCACCCAAGTGCCGGTATGGGATAAAGCAGGCTGATGATGGGGGACAATGATTGATAAACCTTTTCTTGCCAACCCATGAGCATGCCGACCCCGATGCCCGAGACCGTTCCTATACAAAGGCCGGCAAGCACTCTGCCCAGGGTGCTTGCAAAATTTTTCATCATCACCCCGCTTTTGAAAAGCGCCGCCATTTCCAGGAGTACCGCGCTGAAAGGGGGAAAAACTGCGGAGCCGGCAAACGGGCCATATCTTGCAGCAAGCTCCCACAGGGTGAAAAACAGGATCACTGGAACGATTTTCCACAGATTCAGATTGCCGGACCAGAGGTTTTTTAAAAAAGCCGGTGTTTTCATACCTGTCGTAAAAATTGCAGATCCAGCATCATATCTGCCGAAAATGGTTTTTTGATATTTCCCAAACGTACGGCATTATCAATGGTATGTTGAAACTGCTCTGTGTCGATGGAATTGATATATTCAAGATTCTTCATGGAACGGGCAATGGATGCACTGGATACCGTGAGTTCGCTTTCTTTTTCCAGCACATCCGCCAAGGGCGTATTCCTGCCTTCGAATGAGAGATAGCGGGCCGCCAGTTCGGCGCTTGCCGCAGGATTTTCATTCATCCAGACCGTTGCTTTTTTTGTGGCCTTCACCAGCTTGTTTGCAATATCAGGATTGGCCTGGATCAGTTCTTCCCTGGCCAGGAGAACACTGCCAATCATGTTCGGCCATACGTCTCTGGCGGTCAGCTTCACAGAAAAACCGTCACGTTCGGTCATCGTCAACCAATGATCCGGAAGAAACACCGCATCCAGCTGCCCGGTTCTCAGGGCAAAAATCGATTTGGGAGGATTCATCCGCCGTACCTTTGACAAGATGGTCTGCTTGTTGAGATCATGCTGTTCCATGACACGATGCATCAGCGTATCCGTTGCTGTCCCCTCTCTCAACGTACCGATCCGGATACCGGGTTTTTCAAGATCTTCAATGGACTGGATCTTCTCGGGGTTCACAGCCAGACCGTAGCCATACAGGTGGGTGCCGCACAACACCTTTATCGGTACACCGGCATTGGCATATGCGTTTATGGCGGGAATAAGACAGATATACGCAACGTCCACATCACCCCTGGTCAACCCTGCGGCCAGAGATACGCCTGTGACGTAACTTGCATAGGTCGTGTAACTAAGCCCTTCTTCTTTATAGAACCCTTTTTCTATGGCCACATAGGCCGGCACCGCATGGCTGTTGAATTCCACCGCGATTCTGATGGGTTTATCGGTTCCGGCCCCCCGGACATTCACAGTAAAGTAAGGGGCCGTAAGCAGAGCAGCCGTTCCTAATGCAGATTTGACAAGAAAGTCCCGCCTGGTAAAAGTACTTTGGATCATATCCATTTTTCTCCTTTGACAATATCCGTTACCATTCTTGATTCCGCGCTATCCGGCACAGGGGCAGAAGCGATGATACCCATAAAGTGCGGCAGGTCCGGCAACGGTGACTCCGTAAAAAACAACCGGTTTTTTATTCAGAAAATAGCCGATCGTGCCGTTGACACAGGTTGAACCGGTAGCGACAATGATATCTCCCCAGGACAATACATCTTCGGTATTTTCCGGCCCCTCGATTGTCAGGCCGAAACGATCCGCGCCGATATTGTCCTCATCCAGGTCGATAACACGCAGCATGAATGATTGCGACAGTTGTTCAAGCATTGCCGGTTGAAACCCCACGAAAGCGATTTTCGGATTTCCGAATTGTTCAGTAATAAAAGCCGGCAGCTGTTCCGCACAAATTTTGGGCTCGCTGTCCCTGCAGTGAACGGTATTTGAGATCCTGCCGGCATCGCGCATAACGGCATTGAAGGTTGCGATGAACACAGCACGTTCGAAATCGGTCTGCAGGTCGAGATCCATGACCGCTTGCAGTGAACCTTGAAAATTTCCCGGCATGTCTGTAAATGCATGGCCCCGGTAATCCCGGAAAACCGCTTCCACCATCACTTCCTTGCCCTTGAGAATAGGAAAATCGGTGCGGTCCGGTTTGCCGATGGCTTCCTGAGGTGAAAGCGGCCTTGCCGAAACAACCGTTACTGTTTCATCCATCATTTGACCGGCCATTGCATGCAATTCAGTTTTCAGTTTTTTGTAGTATTCCATCTTCTTTCCCTGAATGGATTCTTTTTGGTTGTCGATTTTTCCCTGTTTAACAGAGACACTCGCTGCTCTTTTGAGCAGTTGCTTTTTATTTATACGCGTATTTCATCACCTGTTGTCCGGGTATCTATCCCTCTCAAGCTGGCCAGACATTTGCGATAACCGGCACTGCAAATCACCCTGCGCAACGCTGTGATACGCGGATCGAATTCCAGATATGCCGGATAGCACAAGTCGAATATCTCCTGACTGACCTGGAGAAAATCAAGCCCGGCCTGTTCCGCAGCCAGGTGATGACAAACACCCGCATCGGCCCATCCCTGGCGAACGGCCATGGCTACCTCCCAGTGATTTTGTGCAATGCTTTCGGCCGTCCTGTTGCCCGGCAGAATCTTGTCCTGGCAGCGCCGGGCTCCGGAGCCTTCCTTGCGCCCGATCCATCGAACGTGTTTTGATCTCACCTTCCTAAGTGCGGTCAGCCCTTCTCCGGGGCGAACCGCTACGCCTTCATGCCACACAGCGCCTCTTAACAATCGAAATCCTTTGCCCAGAAGGTCCTGAACCACGGCTGCATTTCCTCCAGGCTCATCAAGTTCCCGAAGATGGGTACCTGCCACATGCACCACGCCTTTCTTGAGCAAAGAAAGTGCTTCATTGCTGGACCGATGAAAGGGCAGCACTCGCACGCCGGTCCGTGACCCCATCACGGCGGCCAGAAGTCCGGCCGCAGGGTCACAAGATGCCATGATCAGGGTCATGTTGGAAACATCCGCCGAAAGGGACTTGCATACCTGCCCATCGAACCACCCGTCAGGCGGCAGAATGCTGAAAGGCAGTGGTTCCACAGGAAACGCAAGAACCTTTTGGTCGAATGACGCCTCCCAGTAGGCCGGAAAATCCTGGGATGAAAGCCACGCCCAGGCAATGGTTCCATCCCCTTTATCACCAAATAATTCCTCAACCGTACAATCCAGGGAGTGCGCCAGGGCCAACGCCGTATGCACCGACGGTACAAGCGCGCTGTTTTCGATGGCGGCAACGCTGGAGCGCGAAATACCTGCCCGACGGGCAAGTTCTGCCTGGGTCCAGCTTTTTTTTGTACGGAATCTCCGTAAAAGGGACATGATCGGTCTCCCATTTGTTTGACAGGATTCCTAACACAACGTCATGATACTGTCAACCGACTTTGATATCCAAAATTCACCGCCTGCTTTTTGTATACCCTTCCCAAAGGGACGCAAGCATTCTGAACCACAAGGGCAGACCCGCCGGAAAATGCTGCCGTACAATGATATGGTTGCCTGAGCAGTCGTTGAAGACTGCATGTCTGCCGTAAAAAAAAAAGTCTTGACACCTGCCTGATTCCGGGACCATGATACGGTTAGCCTTAAATGAACTGAGAGCCGGCCATGAAGCGGAGAAAAACTATCATTTTCGTGTCCCACTGCCTGTTGAACGTCAATGTCAAGGTGATGGGCCTGGCAGCCCACCCGGGTCCTGTTTCTGGAAAACGGCGCCATTTTTTTTGACGGCACTTTCGATGACCTTACCGCTGACAGCGATCCGAGAATCAGACAATTTTTAAAAAAAATTTACCCGTGACGTCAAAGATGGTATAACCCAAACAATAAAATCAAAACCAAATCCGGTGCGGCCTTTGGTAACCGGAATTTCAGCATTCGGGAGCAACACCACCATGCCGGATACAGACAGACAGGAACAGATACAGCAGTTTCTTTCAGATACAGGCTGGGTATCCCCCCCTTTTTCTGTTTCATTTCTGGCGGCCGGTGAATACAATGCCAACTATCTGGTTGCATCCAATGAGGGCCAGAGTGTGCTGCGCATCAACCACGACAGCCAGCTGGGCCTGGGAGATGATCAGATCGCATATGAGTTCAAGGTGCTCACGGCCCTGGCGGATTCCGGGGTCACCCCGAAACCTCTGGCCTGCCATCCCAGGCCCGATCCCCTGGGAGGAGGGGCTTTGCTCATGGAGTTCATCCCGGGCAGGCCCCTGGATTACCGAAAGGACCTGGAAAAAGCAGCCCGCATCTTTGCCCGGGTCCATACAGTCCCTGTGCCGGGCGGCCTGATTGTCCAGGCAGATCCGGTAACCGCCATTGCAGATGAAAGCTTCGGTCTGCTCCACCGGTTTGGCGATCATCCCCTGAAAAAGGAGCAGGAACAGATTTTGTCTTACCATGACACTGTCCAGGACCTGGCTGCTGAAACACTTCCCCTGTTTGAAGTGGAACCGTTATGCCTGGTGAACACTGAGGTGAATTCAGGCAATTTTCTCATCAGCCCGGACCGGGCCTGCCTGGTGGACTGGGAAAAGGCCGTTGTTTCCTGCCGGTACCAGGACCTGGGCCATTTCATGGTACCCACCACCACGTTGTGGAAAACCGACATTCTTTTAACGCCGGCAGATAAAAAAACCTTTCTGCAAACCTATCACCGGCATGCCTGCCCGGACATACCCTTTACCGACCTTATGGAAAAATCCCGGGTAATGGAACAGACCATTTTGCTGCGGGCCCTGTCCTGGTGCTTCATGGCATGGTATGAATACAAACAGACGGACCGGCCCCTCCAAAACCCGGATACCTTTGCCAAAATCAAACAATACCTGGCTGATATTCCATGGATCTTGCAGTCCGCAGCGTAAGCAAACGCTACAAAAACCACACCATAATAGAAGACATCAGCTTTGATGTGGGACCCAGAGAACTGGTCTCCATTGTCGGCCCCTCCGGGGTGGGGAAAACCACCCTGCTCAAGATCATCGCCTGCCTGGACACACCAGACACGGGCAGGGTGATTTATTCCGAACCCTTGAGCAAAAAACATCCGGTGATCATTGTTTTTCAGGATTATGTCCTGTTTCCCTCCATGACGGTGAAAGACAATGTCGGGTTCGGCCTGAAGGCCCGGCACATGAAAAAAAAACAGATCACAGAACAGGTGGACCGGATGCTGGTCTACTTTCAATTGACCCGCCAGGCTGAACAGTATCCGGCCCAGCTGTCTGCCGGGCAGAAGCAGCGGGTGGCCATTGCCAGGGCCATGATCGTCAACCCTGCCGTGCTTTTGCTGGATGAACCCTTTGCCAATCTGGACCGGAACCTGAAAATGGAAACCGCCCGGTTCATCCGCAGCACCCAGCAGGAATTCGGCATTCCCACCATCAGTGTTACCCATGACCTGGAAGAGGCCTTTGCCATGTCCGACCGCATCGGCATCTTGCTGGACAAACGGCTGCAGCAGTTCGACACCCCCAGACAGGTGTATTTCAACTCTGTTTCCCGGAAGGTGGCACAATTTCTGGGACCGGTGAACCTGATTCCCGAACAACACCTGTCCCTTTTCCAAGGCAGCCGCGATCCTGCTGCCCCGGCATCAGACAAACCGGTTATGGCCCGTCCGGAAAACCTGGTCATGACAGAAGATGCCAATGGTTCCGGCCGCATCGCAGACAAGACCTTTGCAGGCCATTACACCGTATACAGCGTGGCCATAGAGAGCCACGCCTACACCGTATACAGCCAGGATGACCGATTTGCTGTCGGAGCGCAGGTAAACCTGCAGATAACCCCTTATTAGCAGATCTTTATAACCATAAACCCAAAGGAGATATTATGCCCCGCAGATGCACACTTGTTCCCATGCTGATGATCATAATGTTACCGTTCCTGCTCACTTTTGCCCTGCCGGCCCGAGCACCCGGTGACACCCTGCTTAAAACCCCTTTTGCCCGGATCCAGGACCAGGCCCGGGGCACAAAGGTCAGGTGGTATATGTTCGGGGGCTGGGCCCATGTCAACTCCTGGGTGGACACCTATGCGGCAGCAGAGATGAAAAAGCGCCATGATATCGACCTGGTGCGGGTGCCCATGGATGCCGGGGTGTTTATCAACAAACTGCTCAATGAAAAAGCCGCCGGCAGAAAAACAGGCAGCATCGATCTGCTCTGGATCAATGGAGAAAACTTTAAAAACGCCAGAGAAGCTGACCTGCTGTTCGGCCCTTTTGCCGGCCGCCTGCCCAATGTGCAGAAATATGTGGATCCGGACAGCATCACCCACGATTTCGGGTTTCCTGTGGCAGGATATGAAGCCCCGTTCGGCCGGGCCCAGTTTGTATTTGAATACGACACAGCCCGGATTCAGACACCGCCTAAAACCATCCCTGAACTCAAGGCATGGATCATGGCACACCCCGGCTCCTTCACCTATCCCCAGCCACCGGACTTCACAGGTTCCGCTTTTATCCGCCATGTTTTCTACGCTGTCACCGGGGGCCATGAACAATACATGGCCGGGTGGAACCCGGACCTGTTTGCGCAAAAAGCACCCCTGCTCTGGAGCTGGCTCAATGCGATTGCACCGTTTTTGTGGCAGAAGGGACAGACCTATCCCAAAGACAGTGCATTTTTAGACACCCTGTTTTCCAGGGGAGAGGCAGCATTCAGCATGTCCTACCACCCACCCCATGCCCAGAACCTGATCCTGCAGAAAGCGTATCCTGAAACCGTAAAAACTTTTGTCCTGGAAGACGGAAGCATATTCAACACCCATTTCACCGCCATTCCCTTTAATGCCCCCAACAAAGCCGGGGCCATGGTGCTGGCCAATTTCCTGATCTCCGTGGATGCCCAGCTGTCCAAATACATACCGGAAAACTGGGGGGACTTTCCCGCCCTGGACATGGACCGGCTGTCTGCACAGGATAAAAACCGTTTCCAGGCTGTGGATTTGGGCACAGCCACCCTGAAACCAGGTCAGCTGGCAGCTGTGGCAGTACCTGAAATCCCGGCTGCCTATCTGGAAGCACTGGAACAGGGCTGGAAGGAACATGTCCTGGACAAATAACAGGGCAGGCAGACTGGTATCAGGGCTTGCCCCCCTTTTGCTGCCGTATCTGGTGCTGTTCTGCGGGGGGATAATGTTGACAATTTGTCAGTCCTTTGGTGTTTTCACTCCCCTGCCCCATGCCGGCGCTGCCCTTGATGCCTATGCAAAAATCCTGACAGACCCGGCATTTTTTTCCTCTTTCGGATTTTCTCTGGGGGTGGCAATGGTGTCTGCATTCTGTACAATGGCTGCCGGCACCTTTCTGGCCTACCAGGTCTGGCAGCTGCCGGCAAAGCTGGCCACTGCCGCCCTGATCTACAAAATCCCGCTGATTCTGCCCCATATTTCCGTGGCATTTGTGGTGCTGGTCTTCTGGAGCCCTTCGGGCATAGTGGCTTCGATAGCCCATTCTCTGGGAATTATCCAGACCATGCAGGATTTTCCCAATATTTTGTATTCCGGATGGGGACTGGGCATGGTCCTGGCCTATACCCTGAAAGGCACCCCCTTTGCCATGCTGCTGGTCCTGGCCCTGCTGGTGCGGTTTGATGTCCGGCAGATCCAGACAGCAGCCATGCTCGGGGCATCAGGGGTACGCATCTTTTTTTCCATTGTGCTGCCCCGGATGGCACCTGCCATGCACACCAGCTTTATTATTTTATTTTTGTACGGTTTCGGGGCTTTTGACATCCCGTTTGTCCTGGGCGAAAGCCGGCCGGGCATGCTCAGCATCCATGTGTACAATCTGTATTTCAAGCATGACCTTGCCAGGCGGCCCGAAGCCATGGCTATTTTAACCATGATGTTCTTTTTTGCCGTCATCTTCATCATTGCCTATTCCAAAACCGTCCAGCGCCTGGAAAACGGGGTAAGAAAATTATGAAGCATACCGTTACACTGATCCTTCTGATGCTGTTTTTTGCTGTGCCTGCAGGGGTGCTGGTACTCATCAGCCTGGCATCGGGATGGCGGTTCCCGGATGTCTGGCCTGCAGGGTTTTCTTTTTCAGGCATTGCATTATTTCTGCAGCAAAAAGAACAGATCCTTTCCTCTCTGGCCTCCTCTTTTGTATTTTCCCTGCTCACGGTGGGTGTCACCTTTTTCATGTGCCTTGTGCCGGCTGCGGTTTTTGCCAGAAACGATTTTAGAGGAAAAACAGTTCTGGAGGGGCTGCTGCTCACCCCGGCCCTGGTACCGCCCATGACATTTGCCATGGGACTGCACTTTTTTTTCATCAAGCTGTCTTTAGCAGATACCCTGCCCGGGGTGGTGCTTATCCTGGCCATATTCAGCTATCCCTATATGTTCCGTGCCCTTGTGGCAGGATTCCAGACCATGGGAGAACACTACCGCATCTGTGCCCGCAACCTGGGGGCCGGGCCTTTTTCCATATTGTGGCAGGTGGAGCTGCCCCTGCTCATGCCGGCAGTGGTTGCCGGGGGCAGCGTGGTCTTTCTTGTGGCGTTTTCAGAATATTTTCTGGTATTTCTCATAGGCGGCGGCAGGGTGGCATCCTTCACCGGTCTGCTGATGCCGCTTTTGTCTTCTTCCAACCGATCGCTTGCAGCTCTTCTGACCCTGATTTTTCTGCTGCTGCCTGTGGGCCTGTTTTTTATCCTGGACCTGTCTTTGATGCGCAGCTTTCGCAAAAAAGGCATGGCCTGACCCCGGATACTGCCCATCCCAGCGGTCCGATCCATATCCCCTGCACTTTCAGGGCAGCAATCATTATGAAACCTGTTCCGGGTGCAGGGCCTGCGAGCTGGTGTGTTCATTGGAGGAGATGGGCATGGATGTCACAGGGGGGACCTTGACTCCATCGTTTATATCCTGGAGAAGATCGCGAAAAGAGAGGGCATCGGGGATCTGCTGCATCTGTCTGAAATGATCTGGCATTTGAACCGGATGTTCAACAAGCGGGAGATCCCGGATTTCGGCCGAAAATACGATTACCCGTCCCCGCGTTTTTACGAAGAACCCATTCCCTCGGGTCCCAACAAGGGCCACAAGGTGGAATTTTCCGTGATCGAAGAGATGCTTGATGCCTATTACGCAGCCCGGGGCTGGGATGCCAACGGGATTCCCACAAAGGAAACCATGGAAAAATTCAACCTGGCCGTGGAATGATCACCATCACTTTGAATATGTCTGAAAGCCTGCTGAGCATCCTCCGGGATACCGGCAGGCCCGGACAGCAGACATGCCGGATCCGGGCCTTTCCAGTCGGTGGGTCTGTATCGGGCCAGGTTTCCGGCAATCGGTCAAGAAAAAATCCCATGGTGTCGGAATGCCCATCTGCGTATTTCCAATGGCTGAGCTTACTCTTCCGGTTCTTCTGGAAGCTGCGCCCCATGCCACACTGCAGAAACCCAGACCACATCGTTTTTGCATTTATAAAAAAACCGATATGGTGGGACAATAACCTCACGGTATGGCAGATCCGGAAATTCCGGTATGATTCTACCGGATTCCGGGAAATCTTCGAGTCTTCGTAAAATTTTTCCAGCCCGCTTTCGAAGATTGACAGCAGCCGTTAGTTTATCTTTACGAATATAGGACAGTGCAGACAAAAATTGCGCCCGGACTGATGGGGTGAATTGAACCCTCACGAAAGGTCCCCGGCCAGAAGATTATCAGCTTCAGCAAGCACAGAATCCAGGTCATATCCTTTGCCTGCTTCTATTTCTCTGTCCCCTTTTGCCAGCAGGCGAAGGATTTCTTTTTCATGTTCAATTTTTTCATAGGCATCAACACCGAGGATTACCGCTGTGGCCCTTCCCCTTTGGGTGATGATTAAGGGTTCATCATTATCTTTTAATTGTTTTAAAAGGTTGGCCGCTTCCCGCCTCAAATCACTTATCGGAATAATATTTGATAATTTTCCCATTTTGTACCTCCTGATGTATCTTTACAAATACTATTAAAAATACTACATGGCAAGCGATTAATTTTTAAAAAAATGGATCAAACCGCAGATCTATCTCTCCATTCCCATAGCCGTTTCCATGTTCAGGACTTCAACCGGTATTGTCTTTCAATCACTGTGGCCAGATCCGGGCCTTTCCAGTGGGGGCTTATCCACCTGGGGTGCTGGTCTTTCCACTTGGGACTGGCCCGGCGCCAATAGCCCCGAACCATGAACTTAACCATGAGACCACGGCCGGTATGGCTCTTTTCAACGGCCTGCAGCTGTTTGACATGGGAGATATCGATCTTTCCGGGAAGAAAGATTACGTCCCGGGCAGAAAGATATGCCGTATTCCCTGGTCCGGGGGCAGACCCCCGGCTTTGGTTTTTCTGCGGACTTGAGCGGGTTTCGGTGACACTGGTATTCTCCAGCAGCAGGTGCAGGACTTACTGGTTGTTTTCGATCAGCCCGGTGCCGGGAAACGCAGCAGTCAACTGTCTTGCCACTTCATCTACCTGGTCACGGGCCAGCCACGGATTGATCTTCACATGTTGTTCCCGCAGCACCCCGGGCATGACGACCTCGGTGAAATTGTCACGAAAAGTATGGCCCGGGGTTTGTTTCTCTTCGGTCAGGTCAATGATTTCCCAACCAAGGCCGGAAAGCTGATCCAGGAGCGGTTTTTCCACATGGTTGCGCTCATCGAGTTTGTATTTTTCGAATGGTTTCATTTCAAAACCTCCCAATGACCGCCTTTATCGGGTCCTACACGGCAAATAAGCCCTTCCCGTTTCATCTTGGCCAAATGGTATTTCACTCCGCTTTCTGTGATATCTCCCAATTGTTCTGCAATTTTGGCACGGCTTATCTCCGGGTCATTCTTGAGGATATCCAATATTTTCTGGGCAGTTTTCTGGATAGTTTTCTGGGTAGTGCTTTTTTTGCTGTCAGTTTGACCCTGGATGGCGGCCATATACTGCGGAGAAAACACAAATTCCACCCAGAGATCATACCCGTCCACATGGATATTGGGAGGCGGGGAATCTGCTCTGCGGCAGGCAGAAAATATTTTTTCAATCCCCCGGCCCCAGGATTTGATCTCCCCGGAGCGGAAAAACACATTGGCCACATCCGGATTATAGGGGGGATGAACCGGTCCAGATCTTCATGAAACAAGAGCACCGCCGCCCGTTTCAGACACTTTCCCTCCACCAGTTTCAACTTTTCCAGCAAACCTGAATCTGATGCCGAAAGATTCGCAGTACTCAACCGGCCACTGGCAGCGGCCAGTTCACGGAATCTCTTCAGGCTTGACAGGGACAGATCCGATGGTTTTACCCCGGGCAGCGGCACAGAATCCCAGGTGCGGCCCTGCCGCTGCAGCAGAAACCGGTCCAGTGCAGCGCCTTTCAGTTCCTGTAGCGTACTGCCGCTGCGGGTATAGTACCGCCACCGAAAACTGATGGGATTGGTGTAGGCGGGAACATGAATCTCCAGCAGTTCCACCCCGTCTTCCTCGACCAGATTGACATCTACCATGATACCCAGCAGGTCACGGATTTTATTGGGCAAATCCTCCAGCAGCTTGGAGCCGTTTGAAACGCCCACAGCTTCACTCCGGTCGTTTCTGCCGACCACCAGCACACCACCCTGGCCATTGGCAAACCCGCTGACCCAGCGCAGATACTCATCCCGCCAGGATTCTTTCCATTCGATGTTCTGGTTTTCCCGGGTCATAAACCGGCCTCCATAAATTCTTTACAAGACCAATGCCCGGGCGGTATTTTTGTACCTACTCATCCTGTTCACCATCGTTCTGTTTATATTTCCAGGGATTTTCAGCAACATCCCGTTTGATGTATTCACGATAGTCAGTATATATTTTCTTGATAAGATCTTCAAATGCCGGTATGCCGATAAAGGCTTCGCTGTGATACTGTTCCTTTTCCAGCCTCTCATCTTCTATTTGCTTTTCATATGCATCTTGGTCAAAAGGACCGAACTTCTCCTCTAACTCTTTTTTAACCTGTTCCCAGGGGATTCCTTTTGTCTTGCCTGATTCAAAATCTTTGACTCTTTTATCAAGCTCAGATGCAACAGGATCTTCTTTGCGGTTATAGCCTGGTTCAGGGATCATGTCATAATCAAGAACCGGTTTACCAAATGCTTCCGCCATCATCAGCCATGAATGCCGCAGCTCTTCAATGGTTTCACCAAATGGTTCAACCGGATCTGTTGTGATTGTCCCTGCAAACCCATTCTTGTCATAGTATGCTTCATGTATGGCATACATATAATTGATTCTTTCTTTTTTGCCCGAAGAATCCTGATAGACCGTTTTCTTTCGGACAACTCTATAATTCCACATAATTCACCTTCACTTCAGGGCCCTGTTATTTCCGGGATAATGCATGTCTATAGATCACGTAAACGGCTGGTTGGAACATTAAAGATTACAGAAAACTTTTTGGCAGTAGCCAGGCTGATGGAACGTTTCTCCCGCTCCATATTAGAAATAATCTGTCCGGGGGGACATTTCCATTTTTTTTCCGCTGCAAATGGTTCTACCTTTCTCTTCCTTTTCTTACTATATCAACAATTTCTTTTGTTGTGACATGAGCCTTTATAAAAGGCACATCTAAAGGAGAGGATACCGTTTGTTCAGGAATCAATGCAAAAGTTCGACCGTCTTTTCTGCGAATTAATACCTTGCCGGAATTTTCTGCCTGCTCAAGCACCGTGGCAAGCTTTTGTCTTGCTTCTGAATATGTATAGACGTGCATTTTAGACCTCCAGCGCATCAATTTTAATGCTTTGGGCAGCTGCCTTTAATTTTAGATCCAAAGTCAAAAGGGGAGCCTTGTACCGTATAGCGCAATCCAACAGGTAGGCATCATAGGCGTACATATTTATCTGTTTTGAGAGTCGCAATGCATTGGTAATGTCTGTTTCAACATACCTGATGGGGATGCTTTGAAAGATTTCCACCCCCTTTTCGGCATCATCAAGTGATAACCGATCCTGCTTAAACATTGCCGAGAACGCATTGCCGATTTCCCAAAGTATAGAGCCAGGTCCTATCAGAGTGTTGCCAGTGGTAATAGTTATGATTTTAGTCCGTTCGGGTTCTCCAGCAATTACCGCAATCAAAGCGCTTGTATCGATTACAATGTCCATTTTGAGCTCCAGAAATCATATTATTGACAATTGTACAATAATGATGGGGTTTGTCAAGCTTTATGAGATAGACCCTTTATTCTCAAGCCTTTTTTCCCTGATCAATGCCAAGTCGAGACCACGGGGTCTGAAATGAACAGGCGGGTGGCGGTGGGTCCCCGGGGGTGGCCGGCACTATGGGAAAAGGTGATCCCGGACCTTTCTTGACATTGAGGACAAAAACAGGCACTATTCAGCCAGAAAGGATGTCAGCCGCAATGGAAGAAAAAATCACACATTACTTTACAACCAAAAATGAGGTGGCTGCGGTGCACCTGTTCGGATCATTTGCATCTGAAAAAAACCGCCCCATGAGTGACGTGGATCTGGCCGTCTTGTTTTTGCCCGAATATCTTCCGTCAGCAGACCGACTCTCCCGCCGGTATCTGACTGATCTTGGCAGACTTCTGAAAAAGGATATCCATCCCATTGTAATGAACCGGGCCGGGGAAGTGCTGCTCAAACAGATTTTCCTCAAAGGCAAACAGCTTGTGGTGAAAAACCCGGTTTTTGTCAGTGAATTCAACATGACCGCCATCTCCCGGATTGCGGATTTCGGTTTTTATCTGGACCGCATGCAGGCCGGCCTGAAAAAAAAGATGCAGGAGAAGGTTCATGGTTGACAAAGATGTGCTGTTTGCCAAAATCAGTTCGGTGAACAAACACCTGGACCGGGTAAAAAAACAATCGACCCTGCCCCTGGACCGGTTCCTGGCCAGTCCGGATGTCCAGGATATTGTTCTGTTCAATCTGCATCTGGCAATTCAGAACTGCATTGACATGGCAGCCCATATTGTCAGCGAACAGGGCTTGGGAGTGGCCGGCTCCAGCAGATTTTTCGGATGGCATGGCTTACGGCGGATTGGGTCAGACACAGCCGTTCCGCACACCCGGTGTAGCTACCGGCCTTTGCCTGGGTGTAGAAGGTTTTCAGCTTGTTCAGATCCACCTGCATAGTGGTCCTTTAAATCATTCGACCCGAAACTGACATATCAACGATCCATTGTATCACGAAGACCACCAGGATCACGAAGGATCATCGAAACACAATGTGCTGCGCCAGGCAGGTTCATCATGATTCATTAATAATCCATGAACTGAACCATGTCAAGCGGTCTGATCTTCCAATCCATGCCCGTCTGTGCTATGCTCCGTTAGCGAACAGTACTTGAATTTTTGGAGACATATGGACCCTCTTTTTGAAGAATTGGATTGTCAGCAGACCCTGCTGGGGGAATTGAGCCTGAGACGACGGCGCCTGCTGCAGCTGGAAGGCAGAAAGATTTACGAGGTAAAGCTGGGGGATCATTTTCTGATGTCCAGCCTGTTCCATGAAGCGGAAACCAAAATGGCTGAGATCAGCCTGGCCCTGACAACCAAGCCGGACCTGAATGTGGTGGTGGGGGGCCTGGGACTGGGATATACTGCTGGGGCCGCCCTGGCAGACCCGCGGGTAAACTCCATGGTGGTGGTGGAGTATCTGGAACCGGTGATCAGCTGGCACAAAAAAAATCTGGTGCCCCTGGGAAACCAGCTGTGCTCAGACCCGCGGTGTCGAATAATCCACGATGATTTTTTCGCCCGGAGCCGGGATGTCGACCAGGGATTTGATCCCGCCTTTCCCGGAAAAAAACAGGACATCATTCTTCTGGACATCGACCACACCCCCAACCGGGTCCTGCACCGGACCAATACCCGATTTTATACACCCGAAGGCCTGAATGAGCTGGCCGGGCACCTGACCCCGGGCGGGGTGTTCGCCCTGTGGTCCGACGATCCGCCGGAAAAAGCGTTCACAGTTTTGCTGGAAACCGTGTTCCCGGAAGTTCATGCCCACACCGTCTGTTTCAAAAACCCGTTCACCGGCGGTACGGCTGAAAACGCAGTGTACACAGCCAGAACAGACAGATAATTCCTGAAGGCATGGCCGTTATTCAGAGCGTTCACGCTGTTCGGTCACACAATAGATCCCCTCTCCCTTCAACGCCGGGCGGAAACACAGGTTGTCCGAATTGCACAGGGCCGGGCCGGTATCCCCGCTGCGCCAGCGGTTGATCAGGCCGGGCTCCCGGATCAGGGGCCGGCTCAAAGAGATATAATCGGAAACACCGCCGACAACCAGTTCCCGTGCCTTTTCAAGGGAACGGATACCCCCGACAAGGATGACGGGAATGTCCAGGGCCTGTTTATATGCGGCTGCCCCCTGCTCAAAGTATGCTTCCTTTTCCGGCTTGTTGATGCCCAGCCGGCTGGGGGACAATGTTTTGCTGGTGAGAAATCCGCCGGACACCTCGATGGCATCGATGCCGGCATTCTGCAGGAGTCTGGCGGTCTCAACAGCATCTTCCAGTGTCAGGCCTCCTTC
The DNA here is from genome assembly GCA_011389575.1 of Desulfotignum sp. Taxonomy (GTDB): domain Bacteria; phylum Desulfobacterota; class Desulfobacteria; order Desulfobacterales; family Desulfobacteraceae; genus Desulfotignum. Next base: position 29,825 of record JAABUB010000022.1, read on the forward strand.
CACATCATCCCAGGCATTGATTTTCACCAGCACGGGAAAGTCCGGTCCCACTGCCTGCCGCACCGCAGCCACAGTATCACACAGGGACCGGCTGCGGTTTTCAATGGAACCGCCGTAGGCATCCTGGCGCCGGTTGTAGACCGGAGACAGAAACTGGCTGAACAGATATCCATGGGCCGCATGGATCTGGACCCCGTCGAACCCGGCTGCTTTTGCCCGCTCAGCAGCCTGCACATAGTCTGACACCAGGTCCTGGATATCTGAGATGGTCAGTTCATGGCGGGGGGTTTTGGCCAGACCCTCAAACAGGGACACCACATGGGGCCGAGTCCGGGTAATATTTTCGGCGGCAAACGTGCCGGCATGGGCCAGCTGGACCACCATTTTTCCGTTTGCCTGGTGAACTGCATCTGTCATGGATTTCAGGCCGTCGACCAGGTCATCTTTGTATATTCCCGTCTGCTTAGGGCCGGCCTGGCCTTCCGGCAGCACAAAGGTATGCCCGGAAATGATCAGGCCCACCCCGCCTTCTGCCAGCTGGGTGACGGTGTCGATCAACTTAGGGGTCACGGCCCCGTCTTCATCAGCCATACCTTCCCAGGTGGCGGACCGGACAAACCGGTTGGCCAGTGTCATTGTATTTATCTGCGTTATGTCAAATAGATCGGTCATATGTTTTCCTGTATCCTTTTTGGGGTTCTATGTTCAAATTTGGGGTTCTATGTTCAAAGTCAAAGATTATTAGTAAAGCACATGCGCCGGCAGATCAAGCGCTCTTTTGTTCACCGGAAAAAACCCGGGCCGCAAAAGTGCATTTCACATCCCGGGCCGCCTGTGCTATGGTCCGTGACAGACTGAATCCGTCAGCCAAAACCCGTTGTAACATTGTTTTTGGTATTGTTTTCTTCTTCCCGGGGCCGCTCCGTTGCGAAAGCCCCTCCCAGGTGCGGGCACAACTACACCAATTGTAAAATGCCGAACAAGATCAGGAATCCTGCGACAATATAATTTAAAAATTTTGGAAAAACCAGTATCAGAACTCCTGCTGCAATTGATAATATCGGTTCCAACGTTATTTGGAATGACATGGGTGACCTCCTGATTGAAAGTGAATTTTAATCGTCTCTGACATGCATGGCTTTTACAGCTGGTGCGACATGTCCAATACACACAATAGCCGGACCTGGGAAAAAATGAAATTGGGGAAAACCCCCAAAAACAAAAGTGTAATCATGATTGTTCACATGCTCCAAAATTGCCAGGCCATTGATCCCTCATACTTTCCAGGCCAGAGCGGTCATGGTTTTTGAAGGATCCATCACATATCCCGAAGATCGATTTCAAAACTGCATAAAATAATGTTCTAAAATGCGGGATTTCCCCGATTGATTACAAGGCAGGGCTCCTTATAAAATGCCATTACAAATCATAATAGGGAATATATGAATTTTCCAGGAGGAATTATGAACGTTTCCAAAACCAGATTGTTGTGCACCTTGCTTGGATGGTTGCTGCTGTTTATACCACTGGTCGTGCACGCTACCAAAGGAGAATCAGAACAGTCTTACAAGACCTACGGGGCGGCCGAGGCCAAAAAAGTGGTGCAGCAGCCGGAACGATGGATCACGGCTGACCATTCCCGGCACGACGTATTGAAAGAGACCTTCACCTCAGGTCCGGAAGTTACCGAAGCATGCTTGTCATGCCACAACGAAGCCGGGCGTCAGCTTCACCAGGTAATCCACTGGACATGGCTGTGCCCGGCGGACCCGGAAAACAAAATGGGCAAAGCCGGACTCACCCTGAACAATTTCTGAGTGAACATCCAGGGCAACGAGGCTCGTTGCACATCATGCCATGCAGGATACGGCTGGAAAGACGACACATTTGATTTTTCTTCGGAACGTAACATAGACTGCCTGGTATGTCACGATCAGACCGGCACGTACGAAAAATTTCCCACAGGCGCGGGACACCCTGTCTCAGAGCCGAAAAAATTCATGGGAAAGACCTATAAGCCGCCTGACTGGAACAAGGTGGCCCAGAGCGTGGGACGGCCCACCCGGGATAACTGCGGCACCTGCCACTTCTACGGGGGCGGCGGCGACGGTGTCAAGCACGGGGACCTCGATTCTTCGCTTCTGTCACCTGATGAACAGCTCGATGTCCACATGGATGCCGAAGGTCCGGATTTTACCTGCATACGGTGCCACACCACAAAGGCCCACAAGATCGCAGGGCGCTGTTACAAGAAGCCGGCGGCCAAAGAGTTAAAGAGTCTGATAGAAGACGATCTCATCGAACGTATCACCTGTGTGTCCTGCCACACGGATAAACCCCACAAACCCGGGGACAAGGCCAACGACCACACAGACAAAGTCGCCTGCCAGTCCTGCCATATTCCGGCTTATGCCCGTCAGCTTCCCACCAAGATGTGGTGGGACTGGTCCGAGGCCGGACGTATGAAAGACGGCAAACCTTACGCCGAGCACGGACCTTTCGGCAAACATTCCTATCACACCAAAAAGGGCGAGTTTGTCTGGGCCAAGAATGTGGTTCCCGAATACTTCTGGTTCAACGGCGGCCTGGAATACACCCTTCTCACGGATAAAATCGACCCCGAAAAACCGGTAAAACTCAACCGGGTCATGGGCAGCCGGGACGACTCCCGGTCCAGAATATACCCGTTCAAGGTCCATAAGGGCAAGCAACCCTATGACAGCAAACGCAATACCATGGCGGCGCTGCATCTGTTCAGCCCAAAGGAGGAAACAGCCTACTGGGGATCGTACGACTGGCAGAAGGCCATCACCGCGGGTATGGAATATGTCGGCCTGGAGTACGGCGGCGAGTTCGGGTTCGTGGAAACCGTATATCATTTTCCCATTACCCATATGGTCGCCCCCAAAGAAAACCGGATCAGCTGTGAGGAATGTCACAACCGGGAGGGCCGCCTGGCCAATCTGGCGGGATTTTATATGCCCGGCCGGGATCACCACGAAGGACTGGATATGGTCGGGTGGATCGGTGTGGTTCTGAGTCTGATAGCAGTAATCCTTCACGGTGTCTTTCGAAAGATTGCCGGTAAGAAAACACAAAGGTGAAATATATTATGAATGCAAAGAATATCATCTATCTTTATCCCCGTTTTGAGCGGTTTTGGCACTGGGCCCAGACCCTGCTCATTTTGGCGCTGCTCGTCACCGGCTTTGAAATCCATGGAACATATGCACTTCTGGGATTTGAAACCGCGTTCACGGTCCATAATTTCTGTGCCTGGGCCTGGCTGATTCTTTACATCTTTATCGTGTTCTGGATGGTGACCACCGGCGAATGGCGGCATTACATACCCACATTCCGGAAATTGTACGATGTGAGCTGTTACTACGCATACGGCATGTTCAGAGGAGAACTCCATCCCGTGCCCAAAAGCGTCCGGATAAAACACAACCCGCTCCAGCGTCTCACCTATCTGGGGATCGTCTCGGCCCTGGTTCCCTTTCAGATGATCACGGGCTTTTTTTATTACTACTACAATTCCTGGCCCCAGCTCGGACTTAACTGGACCCTGGGCACAATGGGTTTTTTACACATGGCCGGCGCTTTTGCTTTTCTGATATTCCTGGTGGTCCATCTGTACATGATCACCACGGGCCCCACAGTCATGGCGCACACCCGGGCCATGTTCACGGGCTGGGAAGAAGTGGAAGACGTGCAGGCCTGTGAATGGGAAGACAAAACGCAAAAAAAAGAAACAGGTGCGGCCCTGAAAGCTTGATATTTGTTATCAAATGTAAGAAGTTTTTGGAAAAAAAATCACTTTTCCAATTTCCGACAGGTCCGGCAGCCATCAAAAAATTCACAGCAATCCGGCCGGAAATCCTCCACCAGGACCCAGGCACCGGCCAGGGGCGACCGATTTACGGAAGCATGGCCACAACCGGTTATTTGTACAATGCCGCCAGCCTGCCTGCCGGGACCCCGATATGGTACAACAGCCGGAGCAGCCAGTTGCGAAGGGTGCAGATTGCGATGCCCTCTTTTTTCCACCGCCGGGAGGATGTAACCGATTTTTGTTTCAGGATATGGATGCGGCTGCCTTGCTTTCTGATCCGGGTCATCAGTTCCAGGTCCTCCATGATGGGAATATCCCTGAATCCGCCCACCCGCTCAAAATAGTCTTTTCTGAGAAAAATACTCTGGTCGCCGTAAGGGACCCGGGTCATCCGGGACCTGAGATTGGCAAAACATTCAATGATCTTCAAAGGAATCCGGTCATCGTCGATCCCTAAGGAAAACGCCCCGCCAACCAGGTCTTTATCCCCGGAAAGCAGGTTTGTTATCAATTCCGGTGCATCCCCGGGCAACAGGGTATCGGCATGCAGAAACAGGAGAATCTCTCCTCTGGCCATGGCAGCACCCCGGTTCATCTGCCTGGCCCGCCCCCTGCCGGAATGGATCTTTTTGACCCGGGGCAGCGCAACCGCTGCAAGGGTGTCGCCTTCAGGGCTGCCGTCCACCACAATGATTTCATGGGCCGGTGCGGGAAAAACCGTCTGTACGTTTTCAAGAAACGCGTTGATGGTTTTTGCTTCCCGGAAAACCGGCACTATGACGGAAATGTTCATATCACGGGCTGACTTTTCAGGTTTCATCTGTTCGGTGGCTGGAGAACAGACCGGTTTCGGCTGAAACAGCGTTCAAATCCTGCAGGGTATCGATGTCCCTCATGGCTGTCAGCAAACAGGGTTTGCGCTGGCCTTCCGCCAATTTTTTCAGGGTGATGTTCAGCACATCCGGCGTGCTCCAGGGTATATCATCAAACATTTCAGGAAAAAAATTATCCTGTGTCATGGCCACCAGGTAATACCCTCCGTCCAGGGCAGGTCCGATCACCACATCACACGCCCCGGTCCTTTGTGCGGCCTCTCCAATGGTAGCGCCCGACAAGTGGGGCAGGTCACTGCCGGTCAGAATGACCCTGTCAAACCCAAGGGCAAATCCCTGTTCAAATGCATCCCGCATTTTATGACCCAGGTCCGGGCCTTTTTGAACCATAAAATCAAACCCGCTGCCGAGCCATTCCCGATAATCGGAAACCGGATGATCCGGATGACAGCTGATCACCGTGTCAAAGCCTGTTGACCGGCAGGTTGCCAGCAGGGTCCGGACAAATCCGCGATAGAGATCCAAGGCTTTATTCATACCGATCTGACTGCCGAGCCGGGTTTTGACCGACCCGGCCTGCGGATATTTTACCATAACGATAATGGCGGTCCGGTTATGCATGTGCCTTCCGTCAAAAAAGCAATTTCCAATTGTCCGAAAACCGCTCAAGAGTAACACACACCCTGTTGTTTGAACAGGAAATAACTCAGGCGAATTTTTAAGAAGTGCCGGCCCAATTTTCAACTTTTAATGATTGTATTCGCTTAAACTCTTTTTCATTATTTGTAACCAGTATTAATCCTCTGCTAATTGCATGAGCAGCTATCAACATGTCAAGAGGGCCAATAATATGGCCTTGTTTTTCAAGCATAGAACGAATTTCTCCATAATGTTTTGCTGCCATTTGATCATAGGAAAGGATTTCAAAAGGTGTAAGGAATTCTTCTAAACGTGTTAAATTTTGTTTCTTGAAATTACTTTTGGAAACACCATATTGAAGCTCAGAAACTGTAATCGAAGAGATTGCGATCATTCCCACTTCAATCTCTTTAAATTTGCCGATTACATCTGGTGGTCGCTTATTCATTATGTAAATACAAATATTTGTATCAATCAAAAATTTCATCTAAATCTGCTCTTTCCTGTTGGATTTCAGGTTGATTACGATCAATCATGAAAGGTTTATTATATTTGTTTAAATTTTTTTCCCATACATTCCAGGCAGAATTGTCCTTGGGTATCAAAAGGACACCTGTTTGGGTTTTTTTGATATACACTTCTTTCCCTTCAAATCGATAAGCTTTTGGCAAACGTATTGCCTGGCTGCGACCGTTAATAAAAATTTTAGCGGTATCCATCATGGCCTCCTTATATACCTGTTTGGACTATATCGATTAGTATACATCCTAAGGGGAGTATGTCAAGATATAGATCAAAAGGAATATACCTTATAACAATGAGGCACAGAACGGCCTGCTCACCTGCCGGTGTGAAGCGGAAACGAAACACCGGTCAGAGTGAAGCAGGCCAGATTAGCCGATCTATGCTTCATATTGGAATTGCCAACAAACCCTCTGCAAGGCATCCATATTTTAAATTGGACAGGACTCTTTTTCTGTATATGTTCAGAACATCTTTTTGCCGCCGACCTGGTGGTCAAAGATATTCTGGACGTATTTGCCCTGCTCAACACACCGGAACGGATCATGACCACCTTACGGCAATAACCTCTCCTGTTACAGCAGTAGTTTTTACCAATTGCCTATAAACACGCATTATCTCATCCGCCTATATCCCACCAATTATTTAAATTAACTATACCTTTAAAAGAAATTCATAAATATTAACAATTTGACTCCTTGTAATCCCATCAGGTATTAACACCCAGTTTTCACATATTGTAACGGTTCAATCAAGCCTGGTAACGGGTGTACCGGAGTGATGAGCCGGGTACAGCGGCATGTAACCTGTATATTGTAACCTCTATTTAATGAAGGAGTCACATCCATGATAAAAAATGTGCTGGCTACCCGCACGGGTATCATTGTGGTGGGGGCGGTAATCGGCATTTTGGCCCCGTTGCTTCAGAAACTGGGCAACCCCGGCAACATGGGCATCTGCGTGGCCTGTTTTGAAAGGGATATCTCCGGTGCTTTTGGATTTCACCGGGCTGCGGTGGTACAGTATCTGCGGCCTGAGATCATCGGATTTGTGTTGGGCTCACTGGCGGCGGCCCTTGCGTTCAAGGATTTTCGTCCCAGAACCGGATCTGCCCCGTTTGTGAGATTCGTGCTGGGGGTGTTTGCCATGATCGGCGCCCTGGTGTTTCTGGGGTGTCCTTGGCGGACCCTGCTCCGGCTGGCCGGGGGGGATCTGAATGCGGTGCTGGGACTGGCCGGTCTGATTTTCGGTATCTGGCTGGGCACCCTGTTTCTGAAAAACGGTTACAACCTGGGCCGGACCCAGAAAACCCATGCAGCAGCCGGACTGCTCATGCCCGTGGTGATGGCGGGATTTCTGATGTTAATGCTGATATTTCCGCAAATAGAGGGAGTGCCCAAAAACGATATTCTGTTTTACAGTATCAAAGGACCGGGTGCCATGCACGCGCCGCTGCTCATCTCCATTGGTGCGGGCCTGTTGATCGGATTTCTGGCCCAGCGCAGCCGATTCTGCACCATGGGGGCGTTCAGGGATTTTGTACTTTTCCGTCAGACACACCTGCTTACCGGTGTCATCACCTTGCTGGTGGTGGCAGGCATCGCCAATCTCGTGTTTGGTCAGTTTACCGTGGGGTTTGAAAATCAGCCGGTGGCCCACACCCAGCATCTGTGGAACTTTGCCGGCATGGCCCTTGCCGGTCTTGCATTTGCCCTGGCAGGGGGATGCCCGGGCCGGCAGCTGTTCATGGCAGGTGAGGGAGATGGGGATGCTGCCATATTTGTATTCGGTATGATTGTCGGGGCAGGCTTTGCCCACAATTTCGGCCTGGCCAGCTCGCCTGCCGGGGTGGGACCCCATGGGATCGCCGCGGTAATTATCGGATTTGCCGTATGTCTGGCCATTGGCTTTACAATGCGCAAAAAATAAACAAGGAGATGTGATCATGACAAAAACCATTGATGCCAGGGGTCTGTCCTGTCCCCAGCCCGTGCTCATGTTCCTGGAGGCGGTCAAATCACCTGAAGATACACAGTTCGAGGTGCTGGTGGACACGGAGGCTTCCAGGGAAAATGTATCCCGGGCCGCTGAAAGCCGGAACTGCCGGGTGACGGATATCCAGGAGACAGGGGATGAATATCATCTGACCATTGTCAGAAAAACGTAACATAATCCAAGGTGGGCCGGTTTGTTCAATTTTTTAAAAAAACCACTTGCCAGGCAGGATGCAGGGCGAAACAAGGACAGGTTACAGTCGGATCACGGTATTCTGGTGTTTGAAAATACCAGTGAGGTGATCCAGGCGGAAAGACTGCTCAAAAAAAGCGGCTGGGATGTGCGGGTCATGGGCCCGCCCCCGGAGATCCAGACCGGGTGCGACCTGGTGATCCTGTTTCCCCTGATCGAACAACTGGAGATTGTCCGGCTGCTCGCATCCCGGTCCAATGCACCGCTCCAGGTGGTGCCGGTGACCGATCCGCTGCTGGAACCGGTGAGCCTGTTCCAGGTAAAGGATTTTGGCGATTATCTCATGGTCCGGGCCGCCAACATGAAAATCACCGTTGACAAACAGACCCGGATCATCGTCAATGTGTCCGGCGGCGGATGTCCGGATGTACCCTGGCTGGCGGGTGAAATGGTGGGAAAACCACTGGCCGAGGCACCGGATCCCCTGGAAATCGGCCATACCCTTTGCGGATATGCTTTAGGGTTGGCGTACAAGGAGATGAAAAACCAATGCTTGCCATAGCAGGAACAGTACCGGATAATGGATTCGGTCTGGCTGAGGGACGGGTATCTCTGGCAGCAGACCATCTTTGTCTGGACGGGAAAACCATCCCGGTGAACCGGGGAACACCCGCCCTTTTAGGGGCGGCGATCCAGACCCTGACAGTGTTCGGTCAAGACCATGTCACCGGATTTCTGGCCGGGGATACCGGACCCGGGCGCGGCAGCAGGCAATTGTATGAATACCTGGTCAACACCCCTTCCCTGTCGGACATCCACACCCTGGTGTTCCATTATCTGCAGCCGGACACCGACTGGCACAACCGGGTGATGTTCAAACTTCAGGATATGGAAAAAAAGCCGGTTCTGATTGCAGATGCCGGGTTTATGTATGCCGCCAAAATGAGTGGTGCCTCCCCTTTTTATGACCTGTTCACCCCGGATGCCGGAGAACTGGCGTTTCTGGCAGATGAAAACGCGCCCCACCCGTTTTACACCCGGGGGTTTATCCTGCACACGGACAATCCGGTCATGGACCTGGTACACCGGGCCTATGCCCATGACAACGCGGCCCGGTATCTGCTGGTGAAAGGTGCGGTGGATTATGTTATGAACAGGGAGGGAGAGCTGTTTCGCGTGGACGGACCGTCCCATGAAGCCATGGAAGCCATCGGAGGCACCGGTGATACCCTGACCGGCATTGTTGCCGCCCTGATCAGCACCGGAATGGATATTCCCGAAGCCGCATTCACTGCAGCCAGAGCGAACCGGGTTGCAGGTCAATTCACAGCCCCGACCCCGGCCACCCGGATCGGAGATATTATCCGGCAGATCCCCCGGGCCGTTGACTTTGTTCTGAATCGAATCAAGCAGTAACCGCATTACTCTAACGCGGGAAACCCGCACCGCAACCCAGGTGCCGCTCTTCATTTTCTTGTTTTTTTTTAACAGAAACTAAAGAGTAAGGCACTAATGTAAGTGGCTCTTCAGCAAAGATGGCTTTTTTATGCTCTGCTGGAAGAGTATGGTTGGAATTATGCTGCTTTGTGTAGAATAATTTTTATATGCTTCGAAAATAGCTCGAAGTCTTTGTCTGTAGTGAATATTGAAAATTTGTTTCTGTTGGCCATGGCGCAAATTAAAAAATCAGTATTTGAGCCTTGTATACCTTTTGAGCGGCAGCGATTAAAATACTTCGCGGCTGTAACATAATCTTCGGTGAAGGCTGGGAGATCGGGAAAGCTTTCAAGATGTTTTTGAAGTTTGTTGAACTGAGCTTCACTGCGAATACCTGACAGGATCTCCTGCCGTATGGCTCCAACCATTTGTACGCGATGATCCTGAATCATGCGCCGTAATTCATGGACTGTTTTATTGAATTCCGGCTTGTCACGCCTTAATGCCAGGGACCATACACTGGTATCAACTATGACCTTCATGAATGACGTCTCTGTTCTTTATAATCATATTCCGGATCGTATTCCACAGTCCCGAACATCGAGAGGATTTTTTCTTGCTCTAAATTTTGTATATATTCAATTAAAGCTTTTGAGACAGCAGCCTTTTTTGTTTTATGGCCTCCGACCCTGACTGCCTTTTGAATAAGTTTGTCATCAATTTGTAAGTTCGTCGCCATAACGATCACCTCCTTTAAGTTCACACATAATATTACACATAAATTTGTGTGAATTCAAGATAATATTTTAGATTCCAACCGGTCAAGTATGACGGGTACAAGAAACATGAAAGCCACCAGCCGTCAATAACCGCCTTTGTCGACCCCTGTTGCAGCTGCCAGAAGCGCCGCACCATAGGCACCGCCAGCTGGGGATCGGCCGGGATCCGGATTTCCCGGTCCAGTTTGCCGGACAGCAGTTCCACCATGCAGGGGTTTTTGGCCACCCCGCCAGTGAACACAAAGGGCCCGTTTGAAGAAACCCGGTTGATCATGCCGGAGAATGTATCTGCTGCACATCTCTTTTCATGACCCTTGGTGATGTGGCGTTGAAATACAACATCGATCTGCCATTATTTCTTTCAACCCTTGAAAAAGCAATTCGCTGATCCTTTTGATCCCTCTTCCGGGAGGACATAAACATTTTTTTGGCATCATTTTTGTGAAGTTGCAGGTTTTCCCCTGAAAAAATAGGTATTTCTCCCTATTTATGTGTCAGGTACCATCATACATGATTTACGTAAAAAAAAGCGCACAAAGAAGATTATCAAATGATAAAAGCCAAAGAGCTTCGGAGCATCGAAGAAAAATGAATCGAAGGGGAAGCTGTGGAATTTCCGGCAACTCACCGACTGGACCAGAAACTGGCGCAAGAGCTTTGAGGCATACACCCTGGAGGCATAGTGTTTTTTTTTAGTTTTTCCCCTGAGACAGAAAGGTCATGACCGTGTTCAGATGGATCAATCTTGGATTTTCCCGGGAACAACTTCGCGCCGCCCGCAAACGGTTCAGTTTGAAACAGGAACTGATGCTGGCGGTGATGCCCACCCTCACCGTCCTCTGCGTCTTTCTTCTGGTGGGCGCCTTCAGCCGGCAGCGCCTGCTGTTCGCATCCCTCTCCTCCAGCGCCTTTCTCATCTATGTCGACCCGGAACACGGCATGAACCGGGTCTTCACCCTCATCTTTTCCCAAATGCTGGCCGCCTCACTGGGCCTGTTTTCTTATCTGGTTTTCGGCCCGGGATACCTGTCCGGCGGCGTGGCCATGATCACCGCCATCACCCTGATGATCCTGTTCAATGCGGTTCATCCGCCGGCCGTCAGTACCTCTCTCAGCTTTGCCTTCCGCACCGGAGATGTGGACAATTACGCCCTTTTCGGCATGGCGGTCGCCATGACCGCCGTCCTGGTCATCCTTGAACAGGCGGCCCTGCGAATTATATTCCGGTTTAAAAAATAAAAAAGGTGAAAGAATCCATGAAAGCCTGGGCTTGGGGCTTGGGCATATATACCTCTTGCTTTTCCTGTCTGTCAACGTGTAAATATGAACACGTAAAGTGAACACGCGTAACAAAAAAAAGGAAAAGAGTAGATGGCAGCAGACATTTACCGCAGATTACAGCAGCAGCTGGACCAGTACTCCATGGGATTTCCTGAAACAGCATCCGGAATCGAGATCAGGATTCTCCAGTACCTGTTCACAGAGCAGGAGGCACAAGTATTCTCCGTGCTCACCCCCATGCTGGAAACGGCCCGGGCGGTCGATGAAGAGGACAGTGTCCGGGTGGATCAGGACCGGTGTATCGGCTGCGGCCTCTGTGTGTCTGTCTGTCCTGTGGAAGCCGTAACCCTTGCGCCCAAATCCGGATCAAACTACCGGACGCCGCCAGAGAGCATGACTGAGCAGATGATGCAGCTGGCCCGGAAACGGGGGGTGATATGACCAGCCTGACCAGAGAGGATATTATCGCAAAGGCCTGCGAACTGGGGTTCGAAGATGTGGGGTTTACCACGGCCGAGCCCTTTGAATCCCATCTGGGTTTTCTGAAAGACCGAAAGGATGAATACGGCTGGGCCGAGGCCGCCGGGCTGAAGCTCATGGATGGAACCGATCCGAAAACGGTCATGGCCGATGCCCAAACCATCATTGTCCTCATGGAGGTCTACTTCAAAAAACGGTTTCCCCGACAGATGGAGGGGCATTTCGGCCGGTGCTACCTGGACGACGACCGGGTGACCAAGGACGGGCTGTCCAGGCGTATCAAGGCCTTCCGGTCTTTTCTACGGGACAGCGGTATTGACTCGAAAGTCCCCTTTAACCTGCCACACCGGGTGGCGGCGGCCCGGGCCGGCATGGGTACTTTTGGAAAAAACTGCCTGTTCTACTCCAATAAAGTTGCCAGGCAGGGGTCCTGGGTTCTGCCCATCGCCGTTGTGGTGGACCGGGCCTTTGACCCGGACAAGCCCAGCGTTGAGATGGGGTGCCCGGACTGGTGCCGGAATGCCTGTATTTCCGCCTGTCCCACCCGGGCACTGAAGGGTAACGGCACCATTGATCCCAGAAAATGCATCTCTTTTCTGACCTATTTCGGACAGGGCCTTACCCCCAGAGAGCTTCGGGAGCCCATGGGCATTTATGTCTATGGATGCGACCGGTGCCAGAACGTCTGTCCCAGAAATGCCCCCTGGCTGGCTGCCGATCTGCCGGTCAATGAGCGGGTGGCGGCCAGGGAAAAGGATTTCCAACTTTCTTCCCTGCTTAACATGGACGAATCCTATTTTGAATCCAGGGTATGGCCCCATATGTTTTACATGGGTCCGGACAGGCTGTGGCAGTGGAAAATGAATGTGGCCCGTGCCATGGGCAATACCCGTGATACCAGTTATGCTAAAGACCTGATCCAATGTTTTGGAGAAAACAGTGATGAACGGGTGCAGTCCATGTGTGCCTGGGCACTGGGACGGATCAGGGACCAGCAGTCCCGGGCCGCTCTGGAGGAATTTCTGCCCGGCAGCACGGGTGTGCTTGAAGATGAGATCCGCTATGCTCTAAGTCTGACATGAACGACAGGCACAGGATCGAAAAAAGACACAACAGCTGCACAATGCCGCTTGTTTTTTTAAGCCCGGTCGCGCATGTCAGCCATGAGAGTGAAAGGCCCATCAAGATAGTATGGCACCTGCAGCATCCCATGCCGGTAGAAATGTTTGAGGAGAGTGAAAAAGGGCTGGTTTAACGCAAAACTCGCAAGGGGAAAAAATTGATGATAATATCGACAAATTATTTTCAGCATGGTATTGATAAAAAACAATGTAAGGAATAATCACAAGAAGGGGTGAATTATGGGCAAACAAACAATTTTAATCGTTGATGACGAGCCTGATTTTGTGACAATGCTTAAACAAACCCTTCAAGATGAAGGATATATTGTTGACGTTGCGTACAATGGGATCGAGGCAATTCAAAAAGTAAAGAAAAGTCCGCCGGATGCCATTGTACTGGATATCATGATGCCGGAAAAAAATGGCTTCGAGGTCTGTTCCGAGCTTAAAAACGATGATCAGTATGCAGATATTCCAATTATTTTACTCACTGCGGTTTCAGACCATGTCAGCTCAACACAGTATTCCCATTCGCAGGGGGTGGATATGGAGGCAGATGATTATCTGTCCAAACCGGCATCATATGAGGAGATCCTGGAAAGCATCCGATCACTTTTAGAGTAAAGTAACGTTACTTATTCAGTTTGTCCGGTTTGCGCATTGCAGGGTAAAATTACCGTAAACAGGCTGCCACGGCCGGGCTCACTTTCTACATGGATACTGCCTTTCAAAGAGTCGACAAGTGATTTAACGATAGTAAGCCCCAGGCCGGTACCATTGATGAAACGGGTGTTATCATCTTTAACCCGGTAGAATTTTTCAAAAAGCCTGGGCAGATGTTTCTGTTCAATGCCAAACCCGTTGTCTTTTATTGTTACCCGAATATTCTCATCTCTGCTATCCAGTTTTATGGATATCTTACCCCCGTCCGGGGTATATTTTATGGCATTTGTGATCAGATTACCAAAAATACTTTCCAGTGCTGTGGGGTCGCAGATCAATGAGGGCGTTTTTTTATCCGGCAGCTTCAACTCAATGGACAGGTTCTTCTTTCTGGCCTGGACATCCTGAAATTCGACAATTTTTTTTAAAATATCCTCCGCATTCACCTTGACCGGCTCCAGGCATTCATTACCGGCTTCAATCCTTGAAATATCAAGAAGATCACCGATAAGAGAGATCAGGTTTTTGGTTTTATCCCTGGCACGGCCAATCAGATACTGGTTCTTTTCAGATTTCCCTGATTTTTCTGAATCACTTGCCTTGATAACCATGCCAAGTTGATCATGAATGACAGACAGAGGGGATCGAAGCTCATGTGACACCTGGGCCACAAACTCGGATTTCAACCGGTCAAATATTTTCAAATCCGTAATATCAGAGAGCGTCACCACCGCCCCCATGCATTTGGCATCCTCGTTTAAAACCGGCCGGCCCTCGGCAAGGATAAACCGCTCTTCGGATAAAGCAAGTTCATAGGAAGGCATATCCTCATCTGCCTTATAATGGCCTCTGGAAATTTGCATTATATAATCGCACAAGCCTTTATCCTCAATACACAGCTCGATCATTTTACCCACACACGTATCATGACCCAGGTTGAGATATTTTTGAGCCACAGGGTTCATCAAAACAATCTGACCCCGAATATTGGTCACCATAAGGCCATGGGGCAGGGTTTCTATAATCGTACGGATACGGCTTTGTTCTGTTTCAAGGTCAATCAGATTTTTGTGCTGTTCCAGTTTAAGGGCGTTTGCCTCCAGCGTAAGGTGCAGGGTTTCAAATGCCCGTTTAATTACAATTCTCAGTTCGTCCGGTGTAAACGGTTTTGAGATAAAATCATATGCGCCTTTTTTCATGGCTTCAATGGCGGTTTCAACGGTGCTGAAGCCTGTAAGCATGATAACCAGAACAGATTTATACTGTTCTTTGATCTTTGCCAGGACTTCAAAACCATCCATGCCGGGCATTTTAATATCACAAAGGACAATGCAGATATCTTGGTTTTCAAGAATCTGTAACCCGTCTTGTCCATTTTCTGCACAGAGCACATCATACCCCATCCGGTAAAGAATCCGTTCACACCCATCCCTTATATCCATTTCATCATCAATCACCAGTATTTTAGGGATAGTTTCTTTACCTTCCATGACCGGGTCCTTCCATATCCGGTGGTGACAATAACAATTCAATGACAAATGCCGTGCCTGAACCCACCGTGCTCTCAGCATAAATCTTTCCTCCATGGTCCTCAACAATCCGGTAGGCCAGACTCAATCCCAGGCCGGTTCCTTTTCCCTGTTCCTTGGTGGTGAAAAACGGATCAAAGATTTTCAAAAGCATTTCATCCGGTATTCCAGGCCCTGTGTCTGTAATTTCAACAAAAACCTTATCTTTTTTCGGTGAAACCCAGCAGGATAAAGTTAACGTGCCTGTTCCATCCATCGCATCGGCAGCATTTAAAATGATATTCATAAACACATGCTTTATCTTTTGAACGTCAACCGGTACAAGGGGAATGGGTTCATCAAAATCCTTATGAATCGTAATATTTTGAAACAATGCCTGGTCTTCAACAAGAGAAAGGGTTTGTGACAATATCACCTTGATATCCTGGGGATGTATTTCATTGTCTGTCTTTCTTGCGAATGTCAGCAATTCTTTTACGATAGATCTGCATCTTTTTGCATCTGTAAGAATTCGTTTCAGATCTTTTACAGCACCTTCGGGCAAAGTGTACTCTTCCATAACCAATTGTGTAAAAAGGGTGATTCCACCCAAAGGGTTGTTTAACTGGTGGGCAACCCCTGCAGCCAGTTCTCCAATGGACGACATTTTTTCCGCCTGGAGTAACTGGACGTTTGTTCGCTCAAGTTCCGCCTCAATTTCCAGGGTTTCCCGTAAATCATGAAAAAAGCCCAGTGTGGCCACCTCTTTGTCACCATCATAAACAATTGCGGCATTGAGGCTTATGGGTATTTTTTCTCCGGTTTTTTTTTGAATCTCCACCCGGAAGGATCGTAAGGTTCCCTTTTCACCATACTCATCGCTTCTGAGCATTTTCATGATATTCTTTGCGCCGTCATTGGGATAGATTTTTCGAATATCGAGTTTGCCGATCACCTCACCGACCTCATATCCTGAAATTTCACATGCCGCGTCATTGAAAATCAGAATTTCGCCGGTC
>JAABUB010000023.1 GCA_011389575.1 Desulfotignum sp.
CCCTGGTGGTGTCCTGTGAACGGACCGTCAGCGTCGGAGGGGGCCTGGTAAAAGATGCCGGGATGGTTTTCAACCAGAGTACGGGATGCCGCACTTCATTGTTCGTATGTAAACCGGCCCCCGCAGACCTCGGGCCGGGCACAGGACACCGCCAGGGGCGGGCCCCGGGACGGCGTGCTGCACAGAGCGATCGAAAGCCCGGCATGCTTATGGCAAATATCCAGTTGTCAGGGACAAAATACAGGCTGTGCCGCAAAAAAATGTGCCACATTATGGGTATAGGCCGGCAGGGACGTGGATTTCAGTATGGTTTTCACCGGTTTTTTGTGGTTTTTGAAGGAAGGACCCAGATAATTCCAGAATCCTTTCATGCGGCCGGTCAAATGCCCGGGGCCTGAAATTATGCCGCTATAAGCAGCCAGAAGATCATCATGAAACGCCTGCAGCCTTGCTGTGCGTTGGTCCGGGTCCCCGGGGACAGCCTTGATCTCTTCCGGCAGAAACGGGTTGGCAAGAATGCCCCTGCCGATCATGAACCGGTTGATGCCGGGAAACCGGTTTTTCACCGTCAAAAAAGCGTGTGTATCCGTAATATCCCCGTTATATACAAAGGAATGGCGGCTTTGTTCCATGGCGGCCCCGAACGTATCATGATCGGCTGTGCCCTGGTACATTTGAATGCCGGTGCGCGGATGCAGGATGATATGGTCCAGATCATGGCGGTCGAACACTTTGATGAGGTCATGGATCTCATCTTTGTTTTTGCGGCCCAGACGGATTTTGACGGACAATGCCATGGGGATATCAGGGATTATCCGGTCCAGCAGGGCATCGATCTTTTCCGGAAACAAAAGCAGGCCGGAACCACGTCCTTTTTTGGCAATCTTGGAATGGGGGCATCCCAGGTTCCAGTTGACAAGATTATGCCCCATATCAGCCAGATGTCCGGCCAGAAAAATAAAGTCCTCTGCCACATTTCCCAGGATCTGGGGGGTCACTGGCAGAAGCTGGTTAAGATGGGGATCCACATCCCGGAGCCGCGATGGTTTGAGCCGCTGCTGGCCCATGGTGGAAATAAAGGGGGCCAGGGATGCATCAAGGCCGCAAAAATGCTTGGCATACACATTTCTAAATGTTACATCAGTAAATCCCTGTAAAGGGGCCAGTATCAGGATGGGATCTTTTTTGTCCATGGCTGCCTGTTTTGCCGGATTTTGTTTTATACCACCGCCGTGATCGGGATCACAGCCATATGGAATGGACCAGGTTGTATTGGTCTGATGCTATACATAACATTAAATCAGATTGCAAGGAGTGTTTGAAAGGTATGAAATCGCTTTATCAAGAGGTTATCCAGATCAACCAGATGGTGGACAACGCTGCCAAAGAACACAGGGCCGGATCTTTTTTTAAAAACCTGAACAACATGGCAATGCCAAGCCATTTTAACTGGGCCAGCCAGATTTTTGAAGATCTGCATGTCAAAAACCATCCTGACAAGACTGCGTTGATCTGGCATGATATACACACTGGTGAAAAAAAAGCATTTTCTTATCTGGACCTGTCCCAAAAAGCCAGCCAGCTGGTGAATTTCCTTGCACAAAACAAGGTGGGCCACACACACAATATGTATATGATGGCACCGGTACTCCCGCAAATCTGGATTTCCAGCCTGGCCTGCATAAAGGCGGGTATCGTGGCGGTTCCCACAGCCACCACCATGACTCCCAGGGAGATGGAATACCGGTTTGAGACTTATAAACCGGATGTGGTGCTGGCGGATGAAGCCAGTGCCGAGCTCATTGACCAGGCAGCAAAGCAGACCGGGATTCATCCAAAAGTAAAACTGGTGCTGGGCACAAAAGAGGGATGGACCAGTTTTGATGAGATCAGCACCCAGAGCACGGAAGCCCGGGCAGCCAACACCCGGTCCGATGATATTCTGTTCTGCTTTTTTACTTCCGGTACCACAGGGCTCCCAAAACGGGTGGGGCACACGGCCTTGTCCTATCCGGTGGGCCATTTGTCCACTACGGTTGTCATCGGCACACAGCCCGATGATATCCACCAGAATCTGAGTGCGCCCGGGTGGGCCAAATGGTCCTGGTCTTCTTTTTTTGTGCCCTTTAATGTGGGGGCCACCGTGACCGCATTTGCCTTTACCACACTGGATCCCGTACTTTACCTCAAAGCTTTGGAGCGGCACCGGGTCACCACTTTTTGCGCGCCCCCCACTGCCTGGCGGATGTTTGTGAATTCAGATCTGTCAGGGGTTGACCTGTCCTGCCTGCGCCAGTCCATCTCAGCAGGAGAGCCCTTGAATCCGGATGTGATAACCCGGTGGAAAAAACATACCGGTACGCGGATCAGGGATTTTTACGGGCAGACCGAATCCACTGCCATGATCGGCAATCCCCCCTGGATGGCCGAAACCATGCGCTCCGGGTCATTCGGCAAACCCATTCCCATGTATGATCTGGCCCTGGCAGATGATGAAGGCAATGAGATTACCACCCCTGATACAGTGGGCCATATTGTGGTCAAGCTGGACAGGTGGCGGGGTATCGGGTTGTTTTGTGAATACATCGGCAATCCGGAAAAAATGAGTGCCGTGTTTGTGGATAATTTTTACTACACCGGGGACCGGGCCTCTTTTGATACAGATGGATACTGGTGGTTTGTGGGCAGGGCCGATGATGTGATCAAATCATCGGATTTTCGCATCGGGCCTTTTGAGGTGGAAAGCGCTCTGGTGGAGCATCCGGCTGTGGCGGAAGCCGCAGTTGTGGGGGCGCCCGATCCCCAGCGGTACCAGCTGGTCAAGGCCTATGTTATCCTGAACCAGGGGGTTGAACCGAGCCGGGACCTGGCCCTGGATTTGTTCAGACACACCACCAATATTCTGGCAAAATTCAAGATCCCCAGAATCATCGAGTTTGTCACTGAAGTTCCCAAGACCATTTCCGGAAAAATCCGGCGTATCGAGCTGCGGGAGATGACAGTTTCCAAATCAGACCCGGACGGCCGGGGGCAGTTGACAGAATATTTTTACTGGGATTTTCCGGAGTTGAGTTCCAAAAACAGACAATAGGCAGCCGTGTCACAAGGCGGGCAAGGCCGGTCATGTAAAGGGCATTTCCACTTCAATTTCTCCGCTGCCGGTGCGCATGAACCGCGCATTCGGGTACCGCTTCTGAAAGACCTTGAGCATTTTGCGGTTTTCCGCCAGCACTGTGGCAATAAAACTTGTATAATTGTTTTCTTTTGCAATGCTCTCCAGGGTTTCCAGTAAATAGGAGCCGATGCCCATGCCGTGCAGGTTTTCCTTCACCAGAAACGCCACTTCTGCTGTATCTTCCGTGGCCTCGGCATAGGAACCGATGGCCACGATCTGTTTGCGCTGGCCCACCTGCATCAGACCGATAAGGGTCATGTTCCTTCGGTAATCCACCTCCGCCCATTGCTGCTGCAGCATTTCCCTGGAAAATACCTTGCGCTTGTTAAAAAACCGGTAATATATGGAATCCTCCTGCAGGGAATAAAAAAAATGCCGGGATTCGAACTCATCCGAAGGCAGCAGGGGCCTGAAATTGATGTCCTTGCCGTTGGCAAGTTTCAAAGTATAATGGTAGGAATCCAGAAACATGAGGTCCTGGCTGGTGGGAGGCAGCTGATCCGGAAAAATATAGTGGCGTTTTTTGGCTTCGGATATCAATTCTTTTCTGAATTTGGGATGGGCGATCTGGGCCAGTTCCATAACCCGCTGATAGATGCTTTTGCGCCGCATTTCTGCAATCCCGTATTCTGTTACAATGATATCAATATCCCCTCTGGTGGTGGCCACGCCGGCCCCTTCACTCAGGTGGGGAACAATGCGGGATACCTCCTCATTCTGGGCTGTGGAAGGAATGATGATAATGGAAAAGCCCCCTTCCGACATGGCTGATCCCCGGATGAAATCCACCTGGTCTCCGATGCCGCTGTAAAACAGGTACCCCTTGGAATCCGTACAGACCTGGCCGGTCAGATCTACCTCCAGAGCGGAACTGATGGAGATCAGGCGGTCGTTTTTGGCAATCACATTGGGATCGTTGACAAATTCCGAGGATTTGAAATAGAACATGGGGTTGTTGTCCACATAGTCATACAGGGCTTTGGACCCCATGCACAAAGATGCCACCACCCGGTCCGGCAGGTAGTTTTTCTTTCTGTTGGTGATCACTTTTTTTTCAAACAACGGCAAAAGTCCGTCGGTGATGACCTGGGTGTGGATCCCCAGGTCCTTTTTGTCGGCCAGATAGGGCACCACCGCATCAGGCAGGTGGCCGAATCCGATCTGGAGGGTGGCGCCGTCATCCACCAGCATGTTGACATAATGCCCGATACGTTCTATCACTTTTTTGTTTTTCTGGGTGGGCAAAGATTCCAGCAGAGGTTCTTCATATTCCACCAGATAGTCGATTTCATCCACATGCACCACGGAATCTCCCCAGGTTCTGGGCATCCTGGGGTTGATCTGGGCGATCACCATATCGGCATTTTTCAGACCGGACAAGGTGATGTCCACGGAAATGCCCAGAGAGCAGTATCCATGCTTGTCCGGTGGGCAGACCTGGACCAGGGCCACATCCAGGCCGATTTCCCGGTGTTCGAAAATTTTGGGAATCTGGGACAGATACACCGGTATATAGTCAATTTTTCCTTCAAACGCAGACTGGCGCATGAGCACGGAAATAAAAAACAGTTTGATGGAAAACCGGGACAAAAATTTTTCATCATGGATGTATTTGGACAAAGAAGATGACAGCATCTGGTACACAATGATGTCCTGGGTGCTTACATTCTCCACCATAGCCTTTATCAGGCGCTGGGGTTCGCCGCAACCGGTGCCGATAAACACCCGGCTGCCGTTTTTGATCTTTTTGACGCTTTCTTCCGGGGTCAGCAGTTTTTCCGGATATACGTCCCTGAGATTCATGAATACCGGTCTCCTTTTACAGCCTGAGGGATAATGTTGGCCCATTATGAAATACTTTTTATGCAAAGTACAGGAAAAATACAGTGGGCCATTCCTGGTTAACGACAGAGCTTTTTTGCCGAAGCGTTTTATTTGCCGGTGGTCTGGTCCATCCAGTCAAGAAAGGCGGGCAGGCCGTTTTCAATGGGCACCTGGAGAATCTGGGGAACTTCGTAATTATGGTGCGCCAGGATAAAAGACTCCAGTTCCGGGTACAGGGATGTCCGGGTTTTGATGACCAGCCGGGTTTCTGTTTCCGTCTGCACCCGGCCGTCCCAGGTAAACACACTGACCACCGGATTCATCTGCACACAGGCAGCCAGTTTTCGGTGAACAATTTTGGAGGCCAGATCTCTGGCTTCTGTTTCACTGCCGCAGGTGACAAAGACCATGCAATGGGACATGATACCTCCTTTCATGGTGCAGGCATGACTTGGGGAACAAACTCCAGGGTGGCGAAATAATCTGCCATGGTTTCAGCCCGCCGGATAAGTGCAACACTGCCATCTTGTTTTAGCATAAGTTCTTTGGGCCGTAAATGCCCATTGTAGTTGAATCCCATGGAATGGCCGTGGGCACCGGTGTCATGGATCACCAGGATATCGCCTTCAGAGGTTTTCTGCAGGGGCCGCTGGATGGCAAATTTGTCATTGTTTTCACACAAAGCCCCTACCACGTCAACCGGTCCTGATACAGGCAGGTGGTCTTTTCCATGGACATGCACATGGTGGTAGGACCCATACATACCCGGCCGCATAAGCGCGGACATGGAGGCATCCACCCCCACATAATCCCTGTAGGTGTGCTTGTGGTTGATGACACTGGTGACCAGGACCCCGTGGGGACCTGTGATATAACGGCCGCTCTCCATATACAGCCCGGGGGCCCAGCCGTGTTTTTCTTTGAATTCTGCCAGGGAACCGATGATGCCTCGGGCCATGGCTGCCAGATCAAAGGGGGTGTCTTCCGGTGTATAGGGAATGCCCAGGCCCCCGCCGATGTTTATGAATTCAAAAGTGATGCCCAGATTTTTGTGAAGTTCTGTAATGATTTTCAGCAGCATGTCCGCGGTTTCCACCATGTAGGTATAATTGCGTTCATTGGATGCCAGCATGGTGTGGATCCCGAATCGTTTAACCCCCATCTGGATGGCTTTTTCATAGGCTGCCTGGATCTGGTCATGGCTGACCCCGTATTTGGCTTCCACAGGATTGCCTATAATATGGTTGCCGGAACGTTTCGGGCCGGGATTGTACCTGAAACAGATCAGTTCAGGGACCCGGGGCAGTTTTGGAATCAAAGAGATATCATCCAGGTTCAAAATGCATCCCCTATGGTCCATGGCCTGGTGGAACTGTTCAATACTGGTATTGTTGGAAGTGAACATGATATCTGCACCGTGTGATCCGATTTTGCGGGCCAATACCAGTTCAGGAACAGAACTGCAGTCAAATCCAAACCCTTTTTTGCGCACAATGTTCATGATGGCGGGATTCGGCAAAGCTTTTACGGCAAAGTATTCTCTGAATTTTTCCAGAGGACGGAATGCCGCATTAAGGGTGTCGCAGGTATTACAGATACCGTTCTCATCATAGATATGAAACGGGGTGCCAAAAAAGGAGACGATATCAGGTAAGATTGCTGAAAGCCTTTTACGGAAAGAATGTGACATGGGCATGGGAAATTTCCTTGAATAGGTAATTTATGCGAAAACGGTCAGGTACATCAGATGGTGCGGTTCAGCATGATTTTGGCACTTTCTTTAAAGGTGGAAAGTACGATATGGGTCCGGGTGGACACAACAGCATCTATGCTGTTGATCCGGGTGTGTAGAATATGTGCCAGCTCTTTGTTGTCCGCCACCCTGAGTTTGGCCATCAGGCAGTCCCGACCGGCCAGGTAATGGACCTCCTGGACCTGATCTATGGCGGCAAGGGTGTTGCCGGTCTGATCAAAACAGGCAGGATCTGATACCTGTATGTGGACAAAAGCCACCATGGCACAGGTAAACATTTCCGGGTTGAGCCGGACTTCATAACCTTGTATAATGCCTGATGCCTCGAGTTTTTTTATCCGTTCCAGTACGGCAGACGGGGCCATGCCGATGGTCCTGGCAACTTCGACATTGGGAATTCTTGCTTTTTTCTGCAGGATCTGCAGAATGTGTAAATCAGTTTTGTCCATGGCATCGCATCCGTTTGTATTGTGTGGGGTGCTTTGGTAATTTTAAGTAAAATATTCACATTTTTTTTATATGTCAAGAATAAATATTATATTTTAAAGTTAATTTTAGAATTATATTCTCTGTGGTTGCCATGGGTATTGTATTTTAATTTTTATTGATAAAACCATTGCTTTCATATACATTTACAAAGAAATAAACACAATATTCATAAACAGGTTGATAATAAAATACCATGATTGACGATACCATTAAGGTTCTGGTGGTGGATGATGAAGAAGGAATCCGGGATGTAACAGAAGGATATTTCCAAAAAAAAGGATATGAGGTATATACTGCTGAAAACGGAGCCAAGGCTTTAGAAATTATCAACCGCATAAATATTTCCTGCATTTTCACAGACATCAACATGCCGGTGATGGATGGACTTGAACTGGCTGAAAAAATAAGACAGATTGAAAATACCCTCCCGGTGGTGGTGATGACCGGGTATCCGTCTTTGGAAAATTCCATTCAAACCTTGAAAAACGGGGTGGTGGACTATCTCATCAAACCGGTGAATCTTGAACAGATGGAGTTGACATTAAAGCGGATTTTACGGGAACGCGAACTGTTTGTGGAAAACCTGATTCTCAAGGAAGAAGTGGCCCGGAAAGCCAGGCTCCAGGAATTGAACACCCAGTTGCTCAAACGGGTGGAAGAAGTCAACACCCTGAACCGGGTAATGGAGGATTTTTCCGCCACTGATTCCAGCCACGGCATTTTTAATAAGGTGGTGGATTTAGGGGTGGAGGAACTCAAGGCAGACAGGGTTTTTTTTCATATTTTTTCAGAAAAGGATGCATCACTGGTTCTGGTGGCTGAATCTTCTTCCGCATATACCAGTGACCTGATTGTACGTCTGTTTGGAAAAGATATTCCTGAAAAAACCAAAATTTATGTAAAAGAATGCCTTATCACTGATGAAAACCCCTGCCTGGTTTCAGAATCAAAAAAAATCAGTCAGCTGGATGAACCGGTGAACTCCTTTATGGTTGTTCCCTTGAAAATCCGGGACAAAATTTTCGGGGTGGCATCTGCTTTTATTTTTCAGGAGAACCGGTTTTTCAGTGAAAAAGATATTTATTATATGAATTTCATCACCCAGAAGGCAGCTTCTGCTATTGAGAATATTGCCCTGTATGAAAATATATACGACAATTTATTTTCCACCCTGTTTGCCTTTGTTACCGCCCTTGAAGTCAGAGATCTTTATACCCGCAGGCATTCCACCCGGGTGGCAAGGTATGCCCATATGATTGCCGAGGAAATGGGTTGTTCCGAAGAAGAGCTGGATGTGATAAATTTTGCCGGCAGCCTTCATGATATCGGTAAAATCGGGATCAGGGATGATATTCTTTTGAAACCAGGCCGGCTTACAGATGAAGAATATGAAAAAATCAAAGAACATCCGGTCATCGGAGCTGATATTATCAGCAAACTGGGGTTGTGGGACCGGGAAATGGAGATCATCCGCCACCACCATGAACGATTTGACGGCAAAGGATATCCTGACGGGCTAAAGGCCGAAGCCATTCCCAAACTGGCCAGGATCATGGCAGTGGCTGATTGTTATGATGCCATGGCATCTGACCGGGCATACCGCAAAAAAATGGAAAAAAGCCTGGTCCTTAAAATCATACGGAAAAATTCAGGTACCCAGTTTGATCCACAGGTGGTGGAGGCTTTTTTACGCGTTTCTGAACAGGAGTTTCCCGATGATTTTTAATGGGTTGAGCACACATGTAAAATGTGGTAATTTGGCACAAAACAACCTTCTATGTAAGGATATAAGGAAATGATCGGGTCATGACCGTTTCACATCAGGATGACAGGCGAAAGCACCTCCGGGTGGATTTTTCCACCCGGATTCAGGTAATAGTGGGCCTGGATGATGCACAGGTAAACCTGGAAGGCAGTTCAAAAGACCTGAGTCTGAGAGGGATTTTTGTCATTACAGACAAGCGGTTCACCCCGGGAAGTCGGTGTGTTGTAAAGATCTGTCTCACCGGTTCTCTTGAGAAAATTGAACTGGTCATGGAGGCAACTGTGGTACGCCAGACCTCCAAAGGTATAGGGATTGTTTTTGATTCCATGGATGTGGAAACCTATTCCCATTTGAAAAAAATTGTACAGTATAATCAGATTGAGGATATTGACTGAAAAATACCCGGTATAGCAATCTGTTTTGAAACCAAATGTGGAAAATTTACAGTTGGCATCTGTTCTGGAAGACAGAAAAAGGGGTTAAAATCCATATAAGGAGGGAAATGTGGCAATGGACACATCCATCAAGGTTCTGATTGTTGACGATTTTGCTACCATGCGCCGTATTTTGAAAAATATTTTGAAGCAGCTGGGATTTCGAAATCTGATTGAAGCTGATGATGGGACAACTGCCTGGGAGGTTATGGAAAATCAGAACATTGATCTGATCATATCCGACTGGAACATGCCCAAAATGACCGGTCTGGAATTGTTGAAAAAAGTCCGGGCAAATTCCCAATATGCAAAAACCCCTTTTTTAATGGTAACAGCGGAAGCACAGAAACAAAATGTTATCGAAGCGGTCCAGGCAGGGGTTTCCAATTATGTGGTAAAACCGTTTACAGCTGAAGCAATTTCCGACAAACTTGAAAAGATTTTAAAATAATGGGTTCTTTTGTGATTGAAACCAGCCAGAGCTCTACTGCCGGCCCGAACCTGGATGATACCATTGCCGTATTTGACAGAACAGGTATCGCCGGCGTAAGCAAAGGGCTGGAAAAGGTTCTGGACACAGCCCGAAAGGTGGCAAAATCCGATGCATCTGTTCTGATAACCGGAGAGAGCGGTACAGGAAAGGAATTGATTGCCCGGGCTATCCATCAGAACAGTCCCCGGCGCAATGGCCCCATGGTGGTTATCAATTGCGGCGCCATTCCCGGTGAACTCCTTGAAAGTGAGTTGTTCGGACATGAAAAAGGGGCCTTCACAGGGGCCCACCGTGCCAGGACCGGACGATTTGAGATCGCTGACCAGGGCACGATATTTCTGGATGAAATCGGGGATATGAGTGCGGAGCTTCAGGTAAAACTGCTGCGGGCAATTCAGGAACGCAGGTTTGAGCGGGTTGGCGGCACCCAGACCATTGATGTGGATATCCGGATAATCTCTGCAACCAACATGGATCTTGAACGTGCCATGAACCAGGGCCGGTTCAGAGAGGATCTTTTCTACCGGCTTAATGTGATTCCCATTCATATTCTGCCGCTGCGGGAGCGCAGAGAAGACGTGATGCCCCTTGTGGACCATTTTCAGGACAATCTTTTACACCGGCTGAAAGATTTTGTGCCCAGGCAGTTTTCCAGTGAGGCCAGGCAGGCCCTTATCAATTATGACTGGCCCGGCAATATCAGGGAACTGGAAAATATGATTGAGCGGATTGCTGTTCTGGTGGAAGATCTGGAGGTGCAGCTGCATGACCTGCCCGGATGTATTACCCAGACGGCTTCCTGCCACTATTCTCCCAGTGTTTCTTCTGTCTTCACCAACGGTATCGGGTTTACCGAAGCGGTTGATCTGTACCAGCGGGCATTGATTGTCCACGCCCTTGCAGAGACCGGCTGGATAAAAGCCAGAGCTGCGGAGCTTTTGAAAATGAACCGCACCACACTGGTGGAAAAAATCAAAAAAATGCACCTTGCGCCTGAGTCGGAAATGCCTGAATTTTGATGTTGTGTTACTTTGGCACATAAATTGCTGTCATAAATTACTGATTTATTCTGCAAACGGCATTAATCTCTGGGATACAGTATAGATGATGAAAAAGTTGATTGACAGTCCAGTAAAGCAGATTCGGCTGATGCTTCTACCATGTCTGTTTCTGGCCTTTTTCTTTGGAACCGCCATGGCCCAAAAAGCCGTCATTCAAAATATCACCATAGATGAAAATCCCTTGTCTGTGCAAGTTGACCTTACAAAAAAAGTACCTGCCAAGGTGATTCAAATTGCAAGCAAAGAACTCCTTATTGCACTGAAGAATGCTGTGGTTTCAAGAAATTTAAAGGTGACGGGCCGGCACCTGCCCGGTATAGAAGCAATCAATATCGAGTCTCTGCAAGGCGATGTCGTGGCAATGGTGGTCATCAGCAGGGCTTCCCACGGACCGGTTACATCGGGTTTTAACGCCTCCGGAACACGGTTTGTTGCATCCATGGCCCCGGTGAAAACCCCTGCTGCAATAAAAACCAAACAACCCCCTGTGCCGGAAAATACGGTTGAAAAAACCGAACCTGCACCAAAAACCGGGCCGGTGGAAGAAACCAGCCCTGACCGGCAAAACATACAGCAAACAGCTGACACCGGGCAGGCTGCTGAGGCAAAAGATACCGTCAAAATTCCAACACCATCTGTCTATGTTCCGCCCCCAAGAGAAAAAAGCCGGTTCCAGGGGGATATCTCCGATCTGCACCGGCGCATCGCCTCCGGTGCGTGCGGGACTGACATCCGGATCAACAATGCCGTCGACCTGATTAAAAACACACAGTACGCAAAAGCATTTGACCTGCTGGATTCATATATAAGGCAGCAGGATGCCGCCTGTCTGGAACAGGCGTATTATCTGCGGGCCTATGCATTTTACAAACGTATCGACCAAGATGATTTCGCTATGCTGATCACGGCAGAACGCATGTTTCAAGATGCTCTGGTTTTGTACCCGCAATCCGAATATGTGCCGTTTGCCTACACCGCCATCGGCATGATACATATGGGTTTAAACAATATGCCTGCTGCCCGGGGATATTTCAATATTGTCGTCCAGGAATACGAGAACTATGCGGGCAGGCCGGAAGCGTTGTTTTACCTGGCAGAAATTTTTGATGAAAATGGATATGTTGATAAGGCCCTTGATTTTTACAAGCAGGTGTTTGAAGCCCCTTCAGACAATGCTTATATTGTGGATGCCGGTATCGGGTATGGAAAGACATTGTTTGAAAAACAGCAGTATTACAAAGCATTATCCGTATTTAACCATGTGGTCCGGGTGGATGGAAAAAAGATATATGATTCACCGGATCTTTTGCAGTATATGGGGGATACCGGTTATGCACTCTCTTTGGCCAAAACAGCCAGAAAAAACTATATGCGCTTGATGAACCTGTTTGAAGATATTCCAGACAAAGATGTTCTCCTGAGCCGGGTAGGAGATACCTATGCCATGGAAAACCAGGAAAAAAAAGCAGTGCAGATGTATGAACTGGTGCGAAAGGAATTTCCCGATACCCAGGGATACATCACTGCATCCATGGGGCTTGCCCGGTATCTTGAGGCCGATCCTGAAAAAATTGAAATCTATGAGATGATCAAAAACCGGTTTCCGGAAAATACCTATGCCCGCATGGCCATGATGCGGCTGGCAGAAATTTACCAGAAGAACGGTGAATTTAACAAATGTATCAAGGAAATTGAAGACCTGTTGACCGCCCATCCCCGGGGGCTGCGGTATGATGCGGTCAAACTTATGCAAAAAGCCTATGAAGGCCTTTTTGAGCACCAGCTTGAAAAAAACGATTACCCTTCGGTGTTGAACCGGTATGAATCAGAGTACAACAGGATCGACAAGATGGACAGCCGCAAAATCGCCTTCAGTGTTGGGAATGCCTATCTGAGGGCCAGCCTTTTTGAAGAAGCCTTCAACCATCTGTGGGTTGCGTATAAACAGTACAAAAGATCTGAAAGATCTCCTGAACTGCTGTTTTCTTTAGGGGTTGCCATGGATGAATCCGGCAGGGATGATGATGCCGTAAAAATATTTCAGGCATTTTCACATCAGTTTAAAAACCATGAAAGCCGGGTGGAAGCTCTGATTCGTACAGGAGATATTTTTCTTGAAAAAAAGAAGTATGCTTCTGCTGACACCGCTTTTAAAACAGCCCGTGACGCTGCTGAAAATCATCTGGTAAAAGGCCATGTCCTGTTGCGGCATGCAGCGGTGTTTGCGGCACAAAACGATCTGGAAAAGGCTGCAGAACTCCGGGTTGCGGCAGTAAAGGCGTTTGCTGCCGCACCTGGAAAAAATTATGAAATTCTTGCCAAAGCATATAAGACCCTGGGCAATACCTATATCAATCTAACCTCCTATGTTCAGGCAGCAGATGCGTTTTCAAAAGCTCTGGATTTCAGTGAAGGTGACCGGTTAAAGGCCAATCTGGGATTTCTGCTGGGGGATGCCTATCAAAAGGGAAATGTCCTGCCTAAAGCCAGAGCAGCTTTTGAACAGGTGGCAGATACCTATGATTCGGTCTGGGCCAGACTGGCCCGTCAGCGGCTGACCACCCTGGATCTGGCCCAAACCATTACAAATTCATAAGAGGTAACTCCCAACCGTGCCAGGAAATCGGCTCTATATTATAGTGGAACATCCCAAAGAAAGGATGGGGTATGCAGCATTTTTCGAAGGCCTGGGGTTTCTGGTGGATGCTGTGCCCGATGGATCGGATGCCATTGCATATCTGTATGAAAAAAAACCCGATATCGTCATCGCAGATGCGTCTGCTCCGGAATTCGACCCCAATGCATTTTTAGAAAAGCAGATCTCTGTCCCCAACCAGTGTAAAACCATCATCATCACGGCGGAACCAGTGGTGGACCATGCGGTGCATCTGATGAAGATCGGTGCACTGGATTATCTGATCAAGCCTTTGGACATGCAGCAGTTGGAACTTTGTGTCCGGCGGGGTCTGCTGCTGCACCCGGGGGGATCAAAAAACGGGGAAAAACAATATTCCCAGAAAAAATCTGTTCCCATTATTACCAGGAACCAGGCCATGCAGGACCTGTTGAAACTCGCAGAACGGGTGGCGGATTCCAGTGCATCGGTTCTGATTCAGGGCGAAAGCGGCACAGGCAAGGAATTGTTTGCCAGATACATCCATGAGAAAAGCAACCGTTCTTCCCAGCCTTTTGTGGCGGTCAATTGTGCGGCCCTGCCTGAACATCTTCTGGAAAGCGAATTGTTCGGTCATGAAAAAGGTGCCTTTACCGGGGCCATTGTCCGGAAAATCGGCAAATTTGAACTGGCACACAAAGGCACCCTTTTTCTGGATGAAATTACGGAAATGCAGTTTCATCTGCAGTCGAAACTGCTGCGGGTACTCCAGGAAAGGACCGTGGACCGGGTGGGCGGAACCCATCCCGTGACCGTGGATGTCCGGGTTATAGCAACCACCAACCGCAATGCCAGGCAGGCCGTGGAAAAAAATGATTTCAGGCAGGATCTGTTTTATCGCCTCAATACCATTCCCCTTGTGATCCCGCCACTGCGGCACCGGATCAATGATGTGAAAATCCTGTGCGAGTTTTTCAGAAAAAAATTTTGTAAACTTGACAGGCGCAATGTCAAAGGAATGACAGATGCGGCCCTGGCCATACTGGAACAACATCCTTTTTACGGTAATGTCAGAGAACTGGAAAATATTATCCACCGCGCTGTACTGCTGGCCAACGCAAATCGTATCCAGCCACAAGACCTTTTGATGGATGATGCCGCCCCGGAGCAAAATTTTGTACCCCAACCACCAGAAGATCCGCAGCCAGAGCCGGAACCAGGTTCCTTAAAGGACATGGAACAGAAAATGATCTTTAAAACCCTTGACCGGACAGAGGGAAACAGGACCCATGCTGCCAAAATTCTGGGCGTATCCGTGCGCACCCTGCGCAATAAACTCAAGGAATATAAAGAAGCCGGATGATGTAAGTGCAGGTGTTGATTTAAATTTCGGCATGTAATTTGCAAACATCAATTTTTACATGACATGTGTAATAACCCGATTGTGTTTTCAAGGTGTTCAAAAAACAGGGGGACAGGAAAATGACAGATGCAGCATTGTTTGGGCACAGAGCCCAAAAACCGGACTTTGCCAGAACCCTGAATCAGGTTATAGGCATTGCCGGTCCTGATTATCCGGACAGAACAATAAAAACACATGCAGGATGCAACCAGGAACCGTCCGCTTTTGTGTCATGCAGAGAACATGAAAAAGAAAATGATTATCTGCATTCAGATGCTGTGTATATTGATACCAGGATGCTGCACCTGATGGAAAACAATATCACATACAAAAATACCACTGAAAAGCTGCTGCAGCAAATGACAATCATCACCCATGCCATGGGTGAGGGAGGAAAATAATTCATGGATCTGCTCAATGCATCACGGATCAGCGGCACAGCCCTGGCCGCCCACCGCACCAAATTGAATGTCATCGCTGAAAACCTGGCCAATGTCGACACCACACGAACGGAGGAAGGCGGACCATACCGGCGTAAAATGGTGATATTCAAAGGAGATGATATTGATTCGTTCCAGAGCGTTCTGGAAAAAAAACAGGCCCGCAAAAAAGTGGGAGATATTGAACTTGCCCCCATAGAGTTCGAAGACGAGTTGAAACAAGACAAAGGCAGCGGGGTCAGGGTGGACGAGGTTGTCAAGTCCCAGGAGGATTTCAGGCTGGTTTACAATCCTGCCCATCCTGATGCAGATCCGCAGACAGGATATGTTCAGATGCCCAATGTGGACCATTTGACGGAGATCGCTGATATGCTGGTGGCCAAACGCAGTTACGAGGCAAGTGTTACCGCCTTGTCCGCCACAAAGGACATGATGACCAAAGCACTTGAAATAGGCAGATAAGGTATAATATCCAGGAATAACCAAAGGAGGCATTGTGGCAGATATCAATGGGATTGACAACAAGATCAGCCTGCACACTGAACCGGTCAGCAGCCGGGTACACAGACGGGACCCGGCATTTGCACAAAGACTTAAGGCTGCTGTATCAGATGTAAATGACCGGCAGCATACTGCAGATGATGCTGTCCAGGCAGTTATCAAAGGAGAGATGGGCATACATGAGGGGATGCTGGCCCTGGGCAGGGCAAGTACTTCCCTTAAGCTGCTGGCCGCGGTGCGCAACAAGGCCATGACTGCATACAATGAAATCAAGCGCATGCAGGTATAGGTGCGGAAAGAGGCCGTATGAATCCTGTTATCGAAAAAATCATCACCACACTCAGGGAACTGCCTGTTTCCCGTAAAATTGCCCTGGGTATTCTGGCCATGATAGTGGTTGCCGGATTTACCACCATGTTCATATGGGCCAACAAAGCCCAGCTCAAGACCGCCTACAGTGGATTGACCAAAGAAGATGCCGCTCTTGTGGTGGATAAGCTCAAGGAAAACAATATCCCCTATACTCTTACCGGGGACGGAACCACCATTATGGTGCCTGAAGCCCTTGTGTATGATGTGCGGCTTACCATGGCAAAAGAGGGAATTCCCAAAGGCGGCGGGGTGGGGTATGAAATTTTTGACAAAACAGAGTTCGGCACCACGGAATTTGTACAGAAAATCAATAAGAAAAGGGCGCTGCAGGGAGAACTGGCCCGCACCATTGCTGCATTTGATGAGGTGAAAACCGCCAGGGTCATGATTGTTCTGCCCAAGGAATCTGTTTTTGTTGAAGAGACCAAAGAGCCGTCCGCATCCATCCTGCTGGAACTTATCACAGATCTTGAAAAAGAAGAGGTCGAGGCCATTGCCCATCTGGTGGCAAGCTCGGTCCAGGACCTGACCCCCAAACTGGTAACCATCGTGGATACTGCCGGCCGCATTTTGTTTGAAGGAAAATCAGAAGAAGAGCAGGCCAAAATTGATGCGGAAAACCTGGCAGATGCCCAGTATCAGTATAAGGTGCGGTTCGAGGAAAACCTGACCCGCAGAATCCAGACCATGCTGGAGCGTATTGTGGGAAAAGACAGGGCCATTGTCCGGGTGATTTCGGAAATGGATTTTTCCAAAAACAATATCAATGAGGAAATATACGACCCTTTTGAACGGGGTGAAGAATTTATTCGCAGCAGGAAAAACAAGGCCGAGCAGGTGGTACAGCTTGCCGAGGACATAGGCATTCCCTCCAGTGTCAATCCCATTGTGGAAGAGACACCTCCGGATGAAGCTGTCATGGAACGGATCAAAAAAAGTGATGATACAGTAAACTATGAGATAAGCCGTCGGATACAGGAAACCAAAAAACCCATGGCCGTGCTCAACCGGCTTTCCGTGGCAGCGGTCATTGACGGCAAATATGAATACCAGACCGATGAACAGGGCAACCGGAAACGGGAGTATGTGCCCAGATCGGATGCGGAAATGCAGCAGTTTGAAAATATCGTGATCCGGGCCATGGGATACAATGAAGACAGAAATGACCAGGTTTCCATGGAATCATTTCCGTTTGCTTCCATTGCCGACCTGGATCAGGAAAAACCCCCCATCACCGGGTGGCGCATGATCCAGGAAGAATATGGCCGGCTTATTGCCAATATGCTCCTGGTTCTGGTATTATTTTTATTCGTGATCCGTCCCATTATCAAAACCGTGCGTGATATCAAAGATACCGTGGAACAGGATATGCTTGAAGAGCCCGAAGACAGGGAGCAGATTGAGGAAGCAGAAAAAGAACCTGATTTCCGTACAATGGACGGGGAACAGCAAAAGGAATTTCTCCAGCTGATGACCGAGGATCAGAAGCAGGATTTTTTATCCAAAATGACACCTGCGGAACGGGCTGCTTACCTTGCCAACATGCCTGTTGTTGACAAAGCCAAGTATTATGCACAAAAAGATATGGGCAAAACCATAAATATTATCAAAGCCTGGGTCAGTGAAAAGGACGCAGAAGAGGAGTAAATTTCAATGGCCGATGTATTGGATCCTGAAAACATATCCGGCTCCCAGAAAGCCGCTATTTTCATGATGATCATGGGGGAGGATTTTGCATCCAGCGTATTTGAAAAAATGAATGACAACGAGATATCGGAAGTGGTTTTTGAAATGTCGAAAATCAAACATATCTCACCTGAAATGCTCAAGGCGGTTTCCATTGATTTTGTGGAACGGTTTGAAGGCGATACCAAGATGATTGTGGAGGGAGACTCCTTTATCAAGACAGTGGTATCCCGAACCATGGAGGACACCCAGGCCAAGGCGATCCTGGAAGATCTGGAAAAAAAGAAACAGGACAAACCCTTTATCTGGAGCCGGAATGTCAATGTGGCAACCCTTGCCGGATATGTGGAAGGGGAACATCCCCAGACCGTTGCCATGATTCTGGCACATATGCCTGCTGAAATTTCTTCGGAAATCCTCATGAGCCTGCCCGAGGAAAAAAAGGGGGATATCTCTTTGAGAATAGCCAGGCTGGGGCAGATTTCCGAAGATGTTGTCCGGGATGTGGACCGGGCATTGAAAATGGAATTGAGCGGTGCAGTGGGTCCCGGAGGCAAAGCAGGCGGGCTTCAGGTTCTGGTGGACATCATCAATGGGGTGGACAAAGCAACAGAAGATGCCATAATGGAATATGTGGAAGAAGATGATGCGGAAATGGCAAATGAAATCAGAAATCTGATGTTTGTATTTGAAGATCTCACCAATATCGATGATACAGCCATGAGAGAAATTCTCAAGAAGGTGGAAGGCCAGCAATTGACCTATGCACTGAAAACCGCCACCGAAGAAATGAAAGAAAAAATCTTTTCAAACCTGTCACAACGGGCAGGGGAGATGCTCAAAGATGATCTGGAAGCCATGGGTCCTGTCCGGCTGACTGAAGTTGAAGAGGCCCAGCAGGCAGTTGTCAGGGCTGCCAAAGAGCTGGAGGCCGACGGCACCATAACCCTGGGTAAAGGAAAAGATGATGTCCTTGTCTGATGAAAAAAATGATGCATTCACCCCTGTTGATATCAGGTCCCTTGACAATTTTGATGCAGAAATAATACAAAGAAGTGATGATACAGATCCGGATTATGACCGCTTCACCCTGCTGTTTGATCCATCACAATTTGAAACAAAAGAATCAGAGGAATTCAAAGCCCTTTATTCAGTTGAAGACAAAAAAAAAGAGGATGCGTTCAAACCATTATTTGCCATAAAGCAAAAACCCGGAAAAGTCCAGAAATCAGCAACTGCAACTGAAACCACAAATAATAAACAAAACAAGGAATCTGACAGCCACAAACGTGATTCGGAACAGGTTATTTCCACTTCCCTGGAAGACACGGCAGCTGAGAAGGGATTTGCCAGGGGATATGAGGAAGGATTGGAAAAGGGACATTCTGAAGGGTATGAAAAGGGGTTTGCAAAAGGCCGAAAAGAAGGGCTTGCCAAGGGGCAGGAAGAAGGATTTGCCAAAGGAGAGACTGATGGATTTGCCAAAGGGGAGGCAGAGGGATTTAAAAAAGGAGAAAAAGCTGCCAAAAAAGAGGCGGCAGATATTTTGGATACCCTGCGCCAATCCCTGTCAGCCGTGGATACTGTCCTGGACGATGTGGTGGATGCCCATGAGCAGCAGCTTCTGGAACTGGTGTTCAAAATTGCCCAAAAAGCGGTTCACGCCACCCTGGATACCAAAGATGATATTGTACGTCTGTCTGTTCTGGATGCCCTGAAAACGCTTTCTCAGCCACAGGAAATAGAATTGAGTGTCAACCCGGAAGACTACGAATACATTGAAATGGTCAAGGACGGTTTTTTTGAGGCAGTGGAGTCCCTCCACCATGTGGCAGTAAAATCCGATCCCATGGTCAGCCGGGGGGGCTGCCGCATTGAAACCGACACCGCTTCCGTATCAACAGACCCGGAAACCAAATTGCATGCTGTTTATGAAGCAGTGAAAAATGCTGACAGGTCATGAAAATGAACCATTTATCGCGCAGTGATTTTACAAAATACTTCAGCAAAATAGACCAGACGACAACGGTTTGTCCTGAAGGACGGGTCTCCCACGTGGTGGGCCTGATCGCCCAGGGAGACAGCCTCGGGCTTGGTATCGGCAGCTTGTGCAGCATTCTGACAGACCAGGGAGAAGAGGTTCAGGCCGAGGTTGTGGGATTCAAAAAACAAAAAGCCCTGCTCATGCCCTATGGGGATATCAGGGGAGTGCGCATGGGCAGCCGTATTATACCGGTATCTGCTTCCCCCATGGTGGGGGTTTCAGACCAGATGCTGGGCAGGGTGCTTGACGGCATGGGAAATCCCCTGGACGGCAAAGGCGGCATAGCGCCTTCAGCCCGATATTATCTTTATGGAAAACCCATTGGTCCTCTGGAACGGCAATCCATCAAAGAACCCCTGGATGTGGGGGTGGCAGCCATCAACAGCATGATCACCCTTGGCAAAGGGCAGCGGGTGGCCATCATGGCCGGCTCCGGCGTGGGAAAAAGCGTGCTCATGGGGATGATGACCCGGCATACCGCAGCTGATGTAGTGGTGATAGGTCTTATCGGTGAACGGGGACGTGAAGTAAAGGATTTTGTGGAAGATACCCTGAAAGGGGAGGGCATGAAACGCTCCGTGGTGGTGGCTGCCACATCTGATATGCCGCCGCTGGTCAGAATGCGGGGGGCGTATCTGGCCACAACCATTGCAGAATATTTTCGGGACCAGGGCAAAAATGTCCTGCTCATGGTGGATTCCATTACCCGGTTTGCCATGTCATCCCGGGATGTGGGGCTGGCTGCCGGCGAACCCCCCACCACAAGGGGATATACCCCCTCGTTTTTTGTTAAGATACCGGTGCTGCTGGAACGGGCCGGCAATCTTGAAAACAGTGGTTCCATCACAGGTATTTACACGGTTCTGGTGGAAGGAGATGATCTGAATGACCCTGTGGGAGATACGGTCCGGTCCATAGTGGATGGACATATTGTGTTGTCCAGGGATATTGCCAACAAAGGCCATTACCCGGCCATTGACGTCATGGCCAGCGTGTCCAGGGTGATGCAGGATGTCTGTACAAAAGAGCATCTGGCAATCTCTCAGAAGGCGGTGAATCTCATGGCATCCTATAAAAATGCGGAAGACATGATCAGCATCGGTGCCTATGTAAAAGGATCGGACCCGGATGTGGATCAGGCAATAAAGCAAATGCCCGGAATCAACAATGTACTGCGCCAGGACATGTTTGCAAAAAAAGACCTGACGTCCAGTGTCACAGCATTGAAAAGCGCAATGGAGAACAAAAAACAATAAGGGCGCTATATGAAACGGTTTTCCTTCAGACTCCAGAGCCTGCTCAACTACAAAGGGTATCTTGAACGCACTGCCCAGCAGGAAACAGCAAAAGCCCGCATGGATATTGTTGATTGCGACAAACAGATAGCCAGACTGAAACAAAAGCTGGCTGTATCTGGAAAACAGATGGACAATAAGATAACCAAAGGCATCTGTGCCAGGGAATTCAAACAGCACCAGGATTTTCTTGCAGCCATGCACACAGGGGTGGAAGAAGAAAAAAACCGGAAACACCATCTGGAAAAAATCTGGGAAGAAAAACAAAATCTTTTGAAAAAAAGAAGCATTGAAAAAAAATCCATGGACCATCTGCGGGAAAAAAAGGCCCGGGAATATGCACAAAAGATGTTGAAAACAGAACAAAAAGAACTGGATGAAATCAGCACATTGAAGACAGCAAGGGGTATCAGCCATGACACAGAATAAAAAAATCCTCTTGTTTGCCGGACTGATGCTTTTGTTTTCTGGTATTGCGGGAATACCCCAAAAATTCGCACCGCGCTTTATGGACTGCATTTTTGAGACCGGCAGCGTTTCAGTGGTATTTTCCCAGGATGACCAGGATACAGATGCCCCTGAAACACAAAACAAAGAAGACAGTGCGGCACAGGAAACCCCGGATCCTGCCAAGGTGATGTTTCGGGGCCTTGAAGAAAAAAAACAGGCCATTGCGGAACAGCGCAAAATGCTGGAACAGGAAAAAAAAGAACTCCGGCGGTATGAAGAACAGATAGATGAAAAACTGGCTGCCCTTGAGGTCATGAAAGAACAGATCCAGAAAGATCTGGCCCTGCTGGAGGAAAAAAAGTCCCAGAAAGAACAGCAGGAAGAAGCAGCCTATGAAGCCAAACTGAACCGGCTGGTGAAAATGTATGCCGGCATGAAACCCAAGGATGCTGCCCAGATTGTGGATGAAATGACACTGGAAGTAGCCAGGGAAATATTTTTGCGGATGCGTGAAACATCCGCGTCCCAGATTCTGAGCTTTGTGGATTCCCAGAAAGCTGCCAAAATAAGTGAACGCCTTGCCTTTAAAAACAGATAGTGTTTGTCCCTTTTCCCCTTCTCCCTTCCCGCATCTTTCCACAGTCCCATTTTAAAAAAAACAAAAAGTACCAACAAAAGTACCCATGTGCCCCTGGTGTTATATTTTCCGGATGAATGACTTGCTGATCCTGTGGGTAATATTTTCCCGTTTCTGGAAAACCGGTTGGGAATAAACTGCCGGAACCAGGCTAGGTCATGGAAAAAATCAGAACATCAAGTTTATAACATTCTGATATCACTAACTTTTTTTAAAAATTTATCATCTGGCATAAACCTTGCTGAATTGTCTGTTAAACAAATTTATTATGAAAGGTGCCGGATGAACTTGAATTTTGCCAACATAAACCAGATGTTTTTACAAATGGCCAAACCGTCTGAAGGCAAAAATACAAATTTTTTATCAACGCTTGTGTCAGGACAGAAGACACCCGGCAATCCTGATTTTTCAGAGTATCTGCAAAAGGCAAACCTGTCAGGAATGATGTCAGACAGCAAAAAAGACTTGGATGGTCAGGGCCTGGATGTAAGTAAACTGGAGAAGATTTTTTCTGATTATCTGTCAGGAGAAACCGGAAAGGCGTTTGTGGAAAAATTGCATCAGATGCTGTTGCAGTTGTCTGAGGGAAATATACAAAACATATCCATAAACCCTGAAGGTCTTGCTATTCTGGCGGGATTGCTGGAAAAAGCAGGATTTGACAAACACGATCTTGAAGAGCTTATGGCAGACTTGTCCCAGACCGGCTCCCGGAAGATTTCCATGGACGAGGTAATGGACCATCTGTTTCAGCTGCCTGCAGATTCTCCGGAAGAAAGCGAAGAAGAAACCCTGCTGGAAAGCTCTGCACAACCCTTTATTATTTCTGTGCTCCAGCTGTTTGCCATCCCGGAAGATACCATCAGCACCATCATGTCAGAAGCAGAACGGCCCGGTTCTTTTATCAGCCTGGATCATATCATTGAAAAACTTACAGATCTTGAAAAAAATTCGGTTTATACGCAGACATCTTTTTCTATAAAGACAGCAGATAA
This sequence comes from Desulfotignum sp., assembly GCA_011389575.1. Lineage (GTDB taxonomy): Bacteria > Desulfobacterota > Desulfobacteria > Desulfobacterales > Desulfobacteraceae > Desulfotignum. Next base: position 23,431 of record JAABUB010000023.1, read on the forward strand.
AGCAGACCACAGCATTTTTTCTCTGCTCGATTCTCTGGGAATGAAACTGCCGCAAACCAACTCCGCTGATACAGATACCATTTTCCTGAAAGACCTGACAGCGGCTTTCGAAGCATTTGCAAATAAACAAATGGAAAAAAACAGCCAGTTCAGTGGAGAGGGCAATACAACCCGGACACAGAGTGCAGCCCAGGCCCGTGAAACTTCCTTTTCTGATTTGGTGTCCTCGTTGTTCAAGCACCTGGATCTTCAGGTTCGGGAATCACAATTTTCTAATAGCCCTGCAGCTAACCTCCAGCCTGTAAATTCTCACATACCTGCTTCCCAGGTAAATAACAACCAGGCCGGCGTTGCCCGGGGAACTCTTATCGAGGCAGGTCTTGTGCAGGCAGGCGCATCCCAATCAGATATCAGCCAGGCAGGCGCTGCCCCGGAGAGTGTTCTCCAGGCAGGAATCACCCAGGCAGGTTTTGTGCAGGCAGGTGCATCCCAGGCTGAATTTGTTCAGGAATTCATGAAAAATAATTTCAATGGTGCATCAGGCAGCTTTCAAAAGCAGGCAGATCTTTCCAAAGGGCAACTGGAAATGGCATTCCTTGATCCGGAACTGAAATCGGAACAGACATTAAAGGAAATCCAGGCACTTTTGTCAGGCAGATTCAAGGGCGGAAGTGAAAACCGGTCCGGGCTTCAACAGGAAAACGCCAGTCTGGCAAAATCATTTGCATCCCGGGAAAATGACCAGAATCATTTATCCGGCGGTGATGTGAAAGCAAAGAATTCCCTGGCAGGCCTTGAATTTTTAAAGACAAAAAACAGCTTTAAAAATCTGCCCAACTATGTGACCCACCAGGTGGGAAAAAGCCTGGTCCGGGCCCTCAGCCAGGGGGAAAACAGTTTGAAAATTCAGCTCAAACCCCCGGAGCTGGGCCGGCTGGTGATGCATATCGACAATACCGGAAACTCCATGAAAGTCAGCATTATCACGGAGAACCATGCAGCCAGAGAAATGCTGACCGCCAATGTGAACGAGCTGCGCACGGTCCTGTCCAATGCCGGTATCAGCCTGGAAAGTTTTGATGTGGATATGAACAGCAATTTCAAACAGTCCATGGCAGATGCAAAAAACCAGTTCAACAGTTCCGGCGGTAAAAAACAGAACAAAGAAAATAATGACCAGGCCATGTTGTCACAAAATGACATCCAGGGTCTTGATCAGGATGCACCATTATTCATGAAAAACGGGTCTTTGCATTATGTTGCTTAGACCGGTGTGGTATATAAAGGAGAAAGTTTCATGACCATATCATCTAAAGATACTGCAATTCTGGAAAATCTGTCCAATTCTTATGTCCCGTATGAAAAAGCAAAGACGGAAAAAGAGGATGCTTTGGGCCAGGAGGCGTTTTTGACCATGCTGGTGGCACAGCTGGAAAACCAGGATCCTTTGAACCCCATGGAAGGAACAGATTTTTCCGCCCAGCTGGCCCAGTTTTCCCAGCTGGAACAATTGATCCATATGAACAAATCAATGGACAGCCTGACTGGGTCGTTCTCTGACAAATCCGGTGCCAATGCTGTGGATTTTATCGGCAAACAGGTAACCGGCAATGTGAATTCCCTTGAGGTGGAGCAGGGATTTGCCAGCGGCGGGGTATATAATCTGGCAGAACCTTCTGATGTGATAATCACCATAACCAACAACCAGGGAAAAACCGTTAAAACCATTGTTCAGGGCCAGCAGGAAGCAGGTACCCATTCGATTTCCTGGGATGGAAAAGACAGCCAGGGAAAACAGGTGGCAGACGGATCCTATACCTATTCCGTGAGTGCCAATTCCGGGTTCGGGTTCACTGATATCCCGGCCGAGGTATCAGGTGTTGTTGAGGGGATTGCCTATAAAAACGGGAATCCCTATCTGGTGGTCCAGGGTGCCATGTTATCTCCTGATGCAGTAACCTTTGTTGCAGGCAACGGCGCTGAAACAGAGAGCAGCACTGGCAATGAGTCCATACTTGGATATCTGGGCCAGACCATCACTTCGGACAAACCCGTGGTGCAGGTTGAAAACAGTATGGTTTCCGGGACAGGACTTGGGTTTGCGCTGGAAGCACAGGAAGCTGCCAGTGTGCATATCATGGATGGATATGGCCAGATTGTGCGCACCATTGACCTTGCGGCCGAAGATACCGGGGAGGGCGACAATACTGTAGACTGGGACGGCCTGTCAGATACAGGCGATCCAGTGCCTGACGGGTTGTACTACTATGGTGTTGACACCGCTTCCCAAACCGCATCTGCAACAGTTTCCGGAGAAGTATCCGGCATTGAAAATATTAATAATATCCAGTACCTTGTGCTGGAAAATAACGGGAGATTGATTTCTCCCTCAACCATAACCGGCATTAATTGACACAGCAGGTTCAACACGACAATACCACAGCATAGGCATGATATTGTTGGGATTACATAGAAGATAGGAGAAGCAATATGTCTTTATCAAGTTCATTGTTCACCGGTACCAGCGGCTTAAAAAATATGGGAAACGGCCTTCAGGTGGTGGGTAACAATATCTCCAACCTGAATACCATCGGCTTTAAAAAGGGCAGATCCACATTTGCCGACACCCTGTATGAAAGTGTGGCCACCCAGGCCGGTACCGGGCAAATGGGCCGGGGCATGGCCCTGGGCAATGTGAGCCAGAATTTTGCCCAGGGTTCATTTGAATCCACCGGCAACACCACCGACCTGTCCATTGGCGGAGATGGATTTTTTGTCATGCGCCAGACCAATGAAGAAAACACCTTTTATACCCGGGCCGGCAATTTTCTGTTCAACAAAGATGGCCAGCTGGTGAACCCGGAAGGCTATATTGTCCAGGGGTGGGAACTGGATGAGGACACCGGCACTGATGTGGGGGCCATCAGAGATATCGTGCTGGATGCTTTTACCAATCCGCCCAAAAAGAGCTCAAAAGTTACCGCCATCACCAATCTGGATGCTGATGCCCAAAGCAATTCTGTGGTGCTGGCCAATAACTGGGATGCCGGAGAGGACACCCACATGGCCGGTACCAATTATGAGTATCTCACCGTTGTCAAGGCCTATGATTCTCTGGGCAGTACCCATGATATCTCCATTTTCTATGACAAAAAATCCGGCACGGAATGGGAATATATCGTCACCATGAATCCGGAGGAAGACCAGCGCAATGCGGTCCAGGGAACAGACAGCAAGGGGCTGCTGGCCAGGGGGAACGTTACCTTCAGCCAGAGCAGCGGGGATATCCTCGATCTGACCATGAGTGAGTTTACAGGACGGCTGGGCAATTTCAATGCCAACGGGGTTAACACCGTGGATGCCATAAATTATCAGATTCTCAACTCTGAAAAGATGGCCCTGGACGGGTATGGGTTTGCCTTTGAGTTTGACGGGACTGCCTGGGATTTTGTGGATAAGGATGGAGATGACAATATCGATGATGATGATAAGCCCACAAACTATAAAAGTGCCACCATCGTGTATTCGGATAACCAGGAAATCCACCTGGCCCTGGCTCCGGATCCCGCAGACCCGACAGATGTTGATCCGGATATAAAAATTAAACTCGATCAGCCGGCTGTGGCAACCGATTCCCTGGGATTTGACATCAACAACAAAAATGATCTCCATGTCCAGGGTATTGAAGGCACCCAGTATTTCGGGGAAACCGCCAATGACAACACCACCCTGGAAATCAATGATCCCAGTGTCATGACCCACGACAGCAAAGGCCTGGGAATCGTCTGGAATCCGTCCGAGGAAAAATGGTTCTGGAAAAATCCCGTTGCAGCCGATTCTGCAGGCACCTTGATTTCCGGATTGTCTTTGCAAGATACCGCAGGCAATGCAGTGACCACCACAGCTTCCACCACAGTAGTGGATAATGCCGTTGATATTTCCATGTATGCCCAGGATATCAAACTTCGGTATGACACTGCTGCTGCGGCTACCACCAATGGTTGGGATTGGAATGACACGTTGAAACCCGAAGATTTTAACTCCGACCCTGATTTTGTATCGGCCAATGATCTCACCTTAAGCGTAGAAGACCCACCAGGTGGAGAAGGGGCAAGGGCTACAAGCACGGCAGGGCCTTTTCCGACACTTCACTGGTTAGGTGATGAATGGTCCTTGAGTTCTACTAACACTGTTACTTCTCATGGGTTCGGCAATACATACATCAAGTTGGAAATGAGTAGCAGTGACAGTAACAACACCCAGGTTGAGTTCAATCTCTGGTATGATTCCAGTGCAAATCCATCCACTATAAAATATTCGTTTGGATCTCCTTTGACATCAGCTGCCGGCCAGTCCATAGAGTTTACCATCGATCCCACACCGCCCGAAGAATATGCTGATGCTGTGCTGACTACAGCCGGTGTCACAGGATCCGGTGTTGGCATAGATTTTGATGCAGATAATACAAAGGATTTAACCATAAATCCCAGTGCGGGTGGGGATGCCATTGCAGGTAGCATCTTTGAACTTATGTTTACCACAGATCCGGATGTACCGCCGCCGGAATATGCCAATGCCACTTTGAAAGGTGACCAGACAGAGGCGATCATTGACCTGGACGGATCCGGCAACGACGATGACAATGATGATATCCGGTTTGTGTTCAATGATGACTTGAAGTTCGGGGGCAGCACCCATCCGTATAGTGACAGAAGTGAAATCGATTTTGATATTCTCGGATCCACTGCCTGGACAGAAATGGACAAATCCGATATCAGCCAGTCCGGATATTTTAATTTTACAACTGATTTTCTCGGCGGGGAGTTCGGGGAAACTGAAAACAAAATCGAGCTGGATTTTGGCAGCGTTTTCAAAGAGACCAATTTTGTAAATGATTCCCTGTCCACCACACAATTTGCCAAATCCTCTACCACTGTTTTCCAGGATGCGGACGGATATTCCGCAGGGGACCTGCAGGGAGTAGATGTGGCATCAGACGGAATTATGACCGGTATCTATTCCAACGGCCAGCTGATTCCTTTGTTCCGGGTCGGGCTTGCCAAGTTTCTGAACAACTACGGGTTGTCCAACGAGGGGGGGAATCTGTTCAGGGAAACCAGAGAAAGCGGGGCAGCCATCACCAACAAGCCGGGGGAGAACGGTCTGGGCACCATTTCTCCCAATTCCCTGGAGATGTCCAATGTGGATATTTCCGAAGAATTCGTGGCCATGATCACCAACCAGCGGGGATTTCAGGCCAATTCCAAAACCATTACCACAGTGGATGACATGATGTCCACTGTCATCCAGATGAAACGATAGCCTTATCTTAAAATCATTCTGACTGTTTCGGTTGTCAGCAGAATCCTGGCGGTTTTGCTGACAACCGTCAAATACCTGACAAATTGCTGTCCGTAACAGCTGCCCGGACCGGTGTTATGTCCGGGTGATTTTTATTTTTTCCCCTTCCTTTCACTTCATGAAATCCTTTGCAAATACAGTGCACACCCCGTATACTTGCCGTTAAATAAAACCATTATATAATTATACTTTGCCGGTTGACATCCTGTTGGCACAGGGATTGCTTTTTTATCAGGCAACCCGGTATGTATCTGCTTAAACGGGCAGAGAATCATCAAAAGAACACGTCAATTTTGTTAACCCTCAGGAGCTGTTGTGGTCAAAACGCTTTTAGAAAATACGCACCAGGAACATGGGGACCAGGTTGCAGACCAGCCAAAGACACCCATGGTCCAAAAATTGGCAGCCATGCTGCATGTGATTTCAAACATGGGCAGAAAAAAGATGCTCATATTCGGATTTTTGCTGGTAGTGCTCCTGGCTGCCGGCACCTGGCTTTTTTTGTTTGATATGCCGGGGGGAGACAAAAAGGAGATGGCAGCACACACTATTGCCCCGGAAGATCTGGCTGAACAGGACCGGGCTTCGACCATGCGCCAGGTAATGGATGAAACGGTTTTTGCAGATATCGTTTCCCTGGCACCATTTGAACGCCTGCTGCTCAAAGGCGGTTCCGCCATGGCCCATGTGGATATGAAGCTTGCCCTGGAATTGATTGACCCGAATGTCCGGCAGCAGCTTGATTTTATGACAGACCGGATTCATGCAATTGTCCAGGAGCAGGTAAAAAGGTTGACCTGGCTTGAACTGCGGACTCCGGGAGGGAAAATACAGCTCAAATACGATCTGCTCAAACAGATCAATTCCCTTTTTTCCGCACCTGTGGTGAGAAATGTATATTTTACCAAATTTTTAATGCGGTGATGGTATCATGAGTGAAATTTTATCCCAGGATGAAGTAGACAGCCTGCTGGACGGACTGGATTCAGGCGAAGTTGAATCCCGGGCTGATACTGAGACATCGGTGCAGGTGGAAGGCATTACTTCCTATGATTTCACCAGCCAGGACAAAGTGGTCCGGGCCCGGATGCCCACCTTTGATGTCATTAATGAACGGTTGTCGCGGGAGGTACGGGCAACCTTGTCCTCGCTGCTGCAGACCAATGTGGATGTGAGCGCCAACCCCTTTGACAGCCTTAAATTTTCCGAATTCATCAGAAGCCTGCCCGTACCCACCAGTCTGCATGTTTTTAAAATGGAGCCTCTGCGGGGGCACGGACTGGTGGTTTTTGAAAGCCAGCTGGTTTACAATCTCATAGATACTTTTTTCGGCGGGGAAGCCCTGGGTAAAGCCAGGGTGGAAGGCAGAGAGTTCACCTCCATTGAAGAAGTGATGATCCAGAAGGCTGTGGTGGCGGTACTCAAAAATATTGAAACCTCCTGGGTGCCCATTGAGCCGGTGAAAACAACTTTGATCCGCTCGGAGATGAATCCCCAGTTCACTGCCATCGTACTGCCCACGGATCTGGTGATCGTTACCCGGTTTGAGATTGAACTGGAGCAGGTGGCCGGGAATCTGGTGGTCTGTTATCCCTATTCCATGATCGAGCCCATGCGCCATAAATTATCATCCGGGGTCCAGGCGGAAATGGAGGAAATTGACACCAACTGGCGCAGGATGATCAAAGAAGTGATCCTCAATTCAGAAATATTTTTGCGGATCCAGCTGGGTAAAACAGAGATTACCGGAGAAAAATTATTGTATATGCAGGAAGGGGATGTGATTCAGCTGGACAATGATGCCGGTGATCCGCTTTCCTGCTATGTGGACGGGCTTGAAAAACTCAGGGGCTTTATCGGGGTCCAGCGGGGATTTCAAGCGTATAAGATAACAGAAAAAATCACAACAGAGATTGGGTAAGCCATGGTTGATGAAAATGATACTTCCGCCTCTGATGCGGAAGAGCCAACGGAAAAAAGCGAAGACGCGGAAAAAAGTGAAGACCAGGAAGCACGGGAACTGGATTTTATCCTGGACATTCCTTTGGAACTGTCTGTGGAACTGGGAAAAACCAGAATGCTGGTCAATGACCTGCTGCAGCTGGGGCAGGGATCCATTATTGAGCTGAACAAACTGGCAGGAGAACCCCTGGAGGTGTATATCAACCGCAAACTCATTGCCCGGGGAGAAGTGGTGGTGGTCAATGAAAAATTCGGTGTCCGGCTCACAGATGTGATCACCCCCATTGACCGGGTGAAATCCCTGGCATCAGAGAACCAATGACCGCAGGTTCTGACATATGGATGGCCTTTGCCAGGACATTCGGCATGCTTTTTATGGTGCTGGCCCTGCTGCTGCTGGGATTATATCTGGTGCGGCGGTTTTCCGGAATAAAAGGGATGAAAAACAGCCGGCAGCTGATCCAGGTTCTGGCGGTCCACCATTTGTCTCCCAAGGAAAAACTGGTGCTGGTAAAGGTGATGGAAGAAATTATTCTGATGGGAGTAACCCCGGCCAGCATTTCCAGAATTGCCGTGCTGGATAAAAATGCCGATCTGTCTGCTGCGGTGCCCCAAGACAGTGCCGGTTTTTCACAGATCCTGGCCAAAACCCTGAACCGCGGTATCTTTCGGCCGGATTCCGGAGAAAAACAAAACACCTCGCAAGCCCGGGACCGGCATGATACCTGACCGCCTGCATATGCGCCTACCGATGCTCACAGCTTTGGTCCTGGTTGTCTGCTTTGCAGGCATACCCACTGATGCTGCGGCAGTCACTTTTCCTGTTCCTTCTCTGGAGTTGAATGTGACCACAGCCACGGAACCGGAACAGGTGGCTGTGGTGCTGGAAATTATTCTTCTGCTTACCATCCTTGCCCTGGCACCGGCAATTCTGGTTCTCATGACCCCTTTTACCCGGCTGGTGGTGGTGTTTCATTTTCTGCGCCAGGCCATGGGTACCCAGACCAGCCCTCCCAACCAGGTAATTATCGGACTGGCCCTGTTCATGACTTTTTTTATCATCAGGCCGGTGGGGCTGGAAATTTACAACACATCATTGAACCCCTATCTGGAAAGAGAGATTTCCTTTGATACCGCTGTGGAAATGGCCCAGAAACCCATTCGAAAATTTCTGCTCATCAATACCAGAGAAGCTGATCTTGCTTTGTTTGTCAAGGAGGCGGAAATCCAGAAACCCGAGACCCGGGAAAATGTGTCTTTGCTGGTGCTCATTCCCGCCTATGTGATCAGCGAGCTGAAAACCGCCTTTATCATCGGATTTCTTTTATATATCCCCTTTCTTGTCATTGACATGGTCACAGCCTCTGTTCTTCTGGCCATGGGCATGATGATGCTGCCGCCCATCATGATATCTTTGCCTTTCAAGCTGATGCTGTTTGTGCTGGTGGACGGCTGGCATCTGATTTCAGGGTCTTTGTTAAAAAGTTTTGGAGTATAAGCCATGACACCCGAATTTGTAGTAGAATTTGCCAAGCAGGCCATTATTCTGACCATTTACCTTTCCATGCCCATGCTGGGGCTGGGGCTTTTGGCCGGTCTTGTGGTCAGTGTCTTCCAGGCCGTCACCCAGATACAGGAAATGACCTTAACCTTTGTGCCCAAAATCATCGCTGTGTTTTTGGGGCTGCTGTTTGCGGCCCCGTGGATGCTGGAGGAAATCACCTCCTTTACCAGGCGGGTCATCGAGAACATTCCCCTTTATATCAGATAGCAACACCGCATAACTGCAGAAGAAAGATATGGAAATACTCAACATCATCGATATGGTTCAGTTCAAGACCTTTCTGATGGTGTTGATGCGTATCAGCATTGTTTTGTTCATGTTACCCGTATTTTCCTCCAATGCATTTCCTGCCATGCTGAAAGCGGGATTTGCCATGGTCCTGTCTCTGGTATTGTATACGGTGGTACCCGTGGATCTGACACGATTTCCTGAGGATGCGGTTTCCACCGGACTTATGATCGGTGCTGAAGTCCTTATCGGCCTGACCCTGGGCCTGTGCCTGCGGATTTTTCTGGGATCCATTCAGCTGGCAGGCCAGATCATCGGATTCCAGATGGGATTTGCCATGATCAATGTGGTGGATCCCCAGACCGGGGCCAATGTATCCATCATGGACCAGCTGGGCTATTGGGTGGGTCTGGTGGTTTTTTTGCTCCTCAATGGCCATCATGTGATGATTTCCGCCCTGGTGGACAGCTTTACACTGGTTCCTTTGGGATTTTTCATGATGGCCCAGCCAATGCTGGCCAAAATGATGGAGTTGATGGCACACCTGTTCTTGCTGGCCGTAAAAATCGGGGCACCGGTAATAGCAGCCCTGATGTTTGTCAGTGCGGGTTTTGGCCTTGTGGCCAAATTTTCTCCCCAGATGAATGTCATGATTGTGGCCTTTCCTGTGAAAATTATTGTGGGCTTGTTTTTATTCGGCCTGTCCCTTGAAATTATTGCCATTGTCACCAGGGATTATATCCCGGAATTCAAAAAAATACTCATGTACCTGCTGTTGTTTGCCGGTGGAGGGTAATCAAAGATGGCTGAAGATCCGGAAAGCGGTGGAGAGAAAACTGAAGACGCATCGTCGCGCAAGCTGGGCAAGGCCCGGGAAGAAGGGCAGGTTGCCAAGAGTATGGAAATCACCTCGGTGTTTGTACTGCTGGCCGGAGTTCTGGCCCTGTATGCCGCCATTTTTCATATGTACCAGAATGTGATAAAGGTGTTTCATTATAATTTTTCCTTTGACCGCATCCCTGATTTTACCCCTGTGGATATGGTCAACCTGCTGGGCACCCACATGAAACAGATGGTGATCATCTGTCTGCCGGTATTTGCAGCGGTGTATGTGGCGGCACTGGTCTCCAACTTTGCCCAGGTGGGTTTTGCCGTGACCTGGAAAGCCCTCACACCCAAGCCAAGCAGGCTGAATCCCATCAACGGGTTTAAACAGAAATTCACCTCCCGGGCTGTGGTGGAGTTTGTAAAAACCCTGGTCAAGGTGTTTGTGATTTCTCTTGTGGCCTATTTTGCCATCAAAGGAGAACTCACCGACCTTGCCCGGCTGTATGACAACAGCACCGGCCATATTCTGTTGTTTATCCTTATAGAGACCTTCTGGATTTTCATAAAGGTCTGCTTGATCATGCTGGTGGTGGCCATCCTGGATTATGCCTACCAGAGATGGAAATTTTTGGAAGAACAGAAAATGACCAAAAAAGAGGTCAAAGATGAAACCAAACAGACGGAAGGCGATCCCATGGTCAAATCCCGGATCCGCCAGCTCCAGCAGGAAGCTGCCAAAAAACGGATGATGGCGGCCGTGCCGGAAGCGGATGTGGTGGTGACCAACCCTACCCGTCTGGCCGTGGCCCTGAAATATGATAATACACAGATGGATGCACCCATGGTGGTGGCAAAGGGTGCCGGACCGGTGGCGGAAAATATTCGGCAGATTGCCCGGGAAAATGATGTTCCCCTGGTGGAAGATAAGCAGTTGGCCCAAAATTTGTATAGGAATGTGGATATCGACAATGTAGTGCCCATGGAATATTACCAGGCAGTGGCGGAATTGCTGGCATATGTCTACCGCCTGAAAAACCGGCAGGGATAACAAAAGCCAAATATTTGGCGCAGGGTGTCAAAGAACAACTATAAACAGGAAAGTAAATGGCTGCTGCACAAGAAATCGGAATTCTGGCAGGACTGAGAAGAGAATCCTCGGACATTTTAATGATCGTTGCCTTTATCGGCATTCTCATGGCAATGATCCTGCCTTTGCATCCCATGATCCTGGACTTTTTTCTGGCCCTGAATATTTCTTTTGCCATTGTGGTGCTCATTACCACCATGTATACCAGAGCCCCCCTGGAATTTGCCATTTTCCCCGCCCTGCTGCTGGTATTGACCTTGTTCCGCCTGTCATTGAATGTGGCATCCACCCGGCTGATTCTTCTTCACGGCAGTGAAGGCCCCATGGCAGCCGGGGCCATCATCATGTCCTTCGGCAGTTTTGTGGTGGGCGGCAATTATGTGGTGGGACTGGTTATTTTTACTATCCTGGTATTGATCAATTTTCTGGTCATCACCAAAGGTGCGGGCAGGATTGCGGAAGTGGCGGCCCGGTTCACCCTGGATGCCATGCCCGGCAAACAGATGGCCATCGATGCAGACCTCAATGCCGGAATGATCGATGAAATCGAGGCCGGAGAAAGGCGCCAGGCCATTGCCCGGGAATCTGAATTCCACGGGGCCATGGATGGTGCGTCCAAGTTTGTCAGAGGAGATGCCATTGCCGGTATTGTGATCACCTTGATCAATATCGGGGGCGGGTTCATCATCGGGGTGTTGCAGCAGGGCATGGAACTGGGAGAGGCCCTCACCAATTACACCCTGTTGACCGTAGGAGACGGTCTGGTATCCCAGATCCCTGCTTTGCTGATATCAGCCGCCGCCGGTCTGCTGGTTTCCCGGGCCGGTTCCGATACCAGAATGGGAAAACAGTTTGCAGCCCAGCTGCTGGCAAGTTCCACCCCGGTATTCATTGGTGCGGTGATCATTTTCTGCATGGGACTGATTCCCGGGCTTCCTGCGGTTCCCTTCATGACCCTGGGACTGGTCATGGGAACTTTGGCCTGGTATTTTCTGCGGGCAGATGAAAAAGAGGAACAGGATGCCCAGATAGAGGCAGAAGCGGCTGCTGCAGCAGAAGAAGAAGGCATGGGACAGCCCGAAGATGTGGACCACCTGCTGACCCTGGATACCATTGAACTGGAGGTGGGATACGGGCTGATTCCTTTGGTGGATAAACAGCAGGACGGCACCCTTCTGGGAAGAATCCGGGCCATCCGGCGCCAGTTTGCCACGGAAATGGGCATTATTATTCCCCCCATCCATATCCGGGATAATCTCAATCTCAACCCTGCCCAGTACCGGCTGATGATCAAAGGGGTTGAGGCTGCCGGCACCGAACTTATGCCCAATCATCTGCTGGCCATGGATCCCGGAGGGGCTGCACAGAAAATAGACGGCATTGAAACCATTGAACCCGCGTTCGGGCTTCCTGCTTTCTGGATACCGGTGGAAAAAGAAGAAGAAGCCAAATTCGCCGGATATACCGTGGTGGACAATTCCACGGTTATTGCCACCCATTTGACCGAAATCATCCGAAACAATGCCCATGAACTGCTGGGCCGCCAGGATGTGCAGCATCTTTTGGACAACCTGGCCAAGACAAACCCCAAGGCAGTGGAGGAACTTGTTCCCAACCTTTTATCTGTGGGTGCCATCCAGAAAGTGCTCCAGAATCTTTTGCGGGAAAGAATATCCATACGGGATCTGCTCACTATTGTGGAGACCCTGGCGGATTTTGCCCCCATGAGCAAGGATCCGGATCTGCTCACGGAATATGTGCGCCAGCGTATCGCCAGATCCATGATTTCGCCCTATCTTTCCGAAAACAAGGTGCTCCAGGTACTAACCCTTGACCGCCAGCTTGAAGAAATTCTCACCAAAAACATTAAACGCACGGAACACGGCACCTATCTGGCCCTGGACCCGGCAATGGCCCAGGAAATTGTCCAGGCAGCAACAAAAGAAGTCGAGAAACAGCTGGCTGTAAACACCCAGCCGGTTATCATGACCACCCCTGGCCTGCGCCGGCATTTCAGGAAATTGATTGAACCTTCTATTCCATCAGTTTTTGTGATATCTCATGCTGAAATTGCAGATGACATCAACCTGAAGGCCAGTGGAAAAGTGAGTCTGAAAAATGAATAAGCGCATTTTTAAAGCCGCCAATATTCAGGAAGCCATCGCCACTATCAAACAGGAACTGGGACCGGAAGCCATGATCCTGTCCACCAGAAAAATTCCCAGAAAACCCCGTGATCCCTATGGGCGCGACATGGTGGAAGTGGAAGCCGGCATCCGGACAGAACAAAACAATGTATCAAAAGACGGGGACCTGCTGGCATCTGTGAAAGCCGATATTGCCGAAATAAAGGATATGGTTGCCATTGCCGGTATGGGTTCGGGTATGCACAATGTGCTGTGCAGCCAGTTTGAGTCCGTAGGCGTGCTTGCCGCATTTTTGCGGTCCGGGGTCAGTGAAAAACTGGCCTGCGCATTGATTGAAAAAGCATCAGCCGGCATGGCCGACGATCTGGGGCCTGAAGAACGCATCAGGCGGCTGAAGCAGAATGTCATGCACCAGTGTTTGAACCATATGTCGGTAAAGGATTATTTCAGGCGCACCAATATATCGGGTCTTCCCCATGTGGCAGCTTTTGTGGGCCCTACCGGTGTGGGGAAAACCACCACCATTGCCAAGCTGGCCGCCATGCTGCGGTTCAAGCGTAAAATGCGGGTGGGACTGGTTTCTGTGGACAATTACCGGGTAGGGGCCTTTGAACAGCTCAAAGCCTATGCCGGCATCATGGGGCTTTTTTGTGTGCCGGCCTTCAGCGCAGGAGACTTGGCCTGCGCCCTGGACCGGATGAAATCCATGGATATGATACTTATTGATACAGCCGGCCACAGCCATTATGACAAAGAAAAGATCAATGAAATTCTGGCATTGATGAAAGCGGATTTTGGCATTTCCGTTCATTTAACCTTGAGTGTTACTGCAGAATCCATTAATATGAAAGAAGCAGCACAGGCTTTTTCAGTGTTCAATCCTGAAACCTATGTGTTCACCAAAATTGATGAAGCAAAACGGTGCGGCAAGATCCTGGATCAGATCAATGACATGAATCTGCCGGTTTCCCTGATCACCAACGGCCAGAAAGTGCCCGAGGATTTAATTGTACCGGACAGACAGACCCTGGTGAAAACCATTCTGGGCAAAAATACCAAAGGAGACATGTAAAGGTGGATCAGGCAAAAGGGCTCAGGGATATTGCAAAAACCGATGTACTGGCAAGGAGAAAAACGCATATGCCATCCCATGAAAAACAGTATCCCCGCGTCATTGCCGTGACATCGGGGAAAGGCGGTGTGGGCAAAACAAATATCGTGGGAAATCTGGCGGTTGCCATGAGCAGAAAAGGCATGCAGGTGGTGATCATCGATGCGGATGTGGGCCTGGCCAATATTGATATTGTTTTCAACCTGCGCCCGGAATACACCCTGCGCCATGTGATTTCCGGGGAAAAAACCCTGGAAGAGATAATGATTACCACCCGGCACGGCATCCGCATCATTCCCGGGGGATCCGGGTTTGCCAACCTGACCCGGTTGAATGAAGGACAGAAACTGACCCTGCTGGGAGAATTTGAATCCCTGGCAGACCAGGCTGATATCATCCTGGTGGACACAGGCGCGGGCATTTCTTCCAATGTTTTGTATTTCAATGCCGCATCTGATGAATGTATTGTCATTGCCACCACTGAACCCACCTCTATTACAGATGCCTATGCCATGATGAAAGTGATGTCAAAAGAATACAAAACCCGGTATTTTAAACTGATTGTCAACATGACGGAATCTGAAAAAGATGCCAAACGGGTGTTTGGATCTTTGAGCAATGCCCTGGACAAATTTTTAAAAGATGTGGTACTCACCTATCTGGGGCATATTCCCTTTGACAGACGTCTGCAAAAAGCGGTGCAGAAACGCAGCCTTGTTCTGGATGAAGCCCCGGATGCTGCAGCAGCAAAATCTCTGGAAACCATTGCTTCCGCCATTTTACATCAGGAAAAATCCGACCACACCCGGGGAAATCTGACTTTTTTTATGAACAAGGTGTTTCAGACAGCCACATGATCGGATGGTTTATGGGCTTATGAAAAAAAAACGAACCGCAGCAGAAGAAAAACACCATGCGTGGCGCCAGAAAACTATTGTTGAATATGCTTTTCTGGTAAAGCATATTGCAGCAAGGTTTGCAGTACGCCTGCCTGCCAGCGTGATGTTTGATGAACTGTTGTCAGCCGGTTCTTTGGGCTTGATCGATGCGGTGGACAAGTTTGATCCGTCCAGACATGTGAGCCTTAAAACCTATGCCCGGTACCGGATCAAAGGGGCAATTCTGGATGAACTCAGAAGCCGGGATACCTGTTCCCGGTCCATGCGCAAAAAGATCCAGGACATCAGCCGGGCAGTAAAGGAAATTGAGGATAAAAAAGGAGCCCCTGCAACTGACCAGGAAGTGGCTGATACGCTGCAGGTGGATCTTGACACCTATCAGGATATGCTTACCGATATTCACGGGGCTGCCGTGCTGAGTCTGGATGATTTCATTAAAACAAAGAAAAACGAGACCTATTCCCAGACCCGTTTTCAGTCCGGGCTCAAGGAACAGAACACCCCTGCCGATCATTTTGACAGGGCGGAACTTACCCGGGTGCTGGCCCAAACCATTGAAACCTTGAGCAAAAAAGAACAGATGGTGGTATCATTGTATTATTATGATGAGCTGACACTCAAGGAAATCGGAGAGGTACTTTCGCTGACTGAATCGCGTATCTGTCAGATTCATACAGCGGTTCTGGTGAAACTGCGGGCAAGACTCCAGGATTATTGAGCTGAGAAAATAAAAAAAACACAAGGTAAAGAGGTGGCTGATGGCAGATCCCAATCAAGACCAGGACGATCTTGTATCCCAGGATGATATTGATAAACTTCTGGCATCCTCTTCCATTGAAGACGCGGAGGAAAATCTGGAAACCGTGGACATATCCTCTGAAAGCGATGACATGGGGGAGTTGTCCCAGGATGACATTGACAGCCTCATGGGCGGCCAGAGTGCTGCAGTGAAAACAGATGATGCGGAAGAAGACAGCGAATTGTCCCGGGATGATATCGACAGCCTGTTGAACAGCGGTCCTGAAGATACACCAGACGATGCCCGGGGGGATACGGACGATGATCTCGGGGAATTGTCCCAAACCGATATTGA
Organism: Desulfotignum sp.; assembly: GCA_011389575.1. Lineage (GTDB taxonomy): Bacteria > Desulfobacterota > Desulfobacteria > Desulfobacterales > Desulfobacteraceae > Desulfotignum. The sequence continues at coordinate 39,711 of JAABUB010000023.1, forward strand.
CAGCCTCATGGGCGGCAATTCCGGTAATCCGGCAGATGAGGATCCTGAAGAAGACGAAGAAATCGAACTCATTGACCAGTCAGATATTGACCGGTTGATGACCCGGTCCGGGGACCAGGAAGCGCCTTTGGAATCTGCAGCGCCCGTAGACACCCCGGAATCTGAAAATGCCCAAGAACAGGCAGTTCAGGACGATTTTGTCATTTCTCCGGACCAGGCAGCAGATCCTGCCGACTGCCTGGTAGCCCAGGAAACCCTTGATACTTTGATGCAAAATGTTCCTGAAACAGATCCGGTATCCGATTTTGTGGACCTTGACGAAGAAGAAATCCCGCCGGAGCAAAATGTTCCTGAAACAGACAAAACAGACCTGGATGCAGTGAATCTGGATGATCCGGCACCTGAAGGAAACCAGAGTGATGTGACCCAGGAAGACATTGATGCTTTGCTCCAGGATCCGGACGAGGAAGCTGAGGAAGCCGAGGTAGCTGAAGAAGCTGAGGAAACTGGAGAAGAGGAAGAAAAAAAAGATGTGGTTGATTTGGAAGATGAAGATGATCTTCTGATATCCCAGGATGATATTGACACCTTGCTCATGACCGATGACCAGGAGGATGAAGGCATCCTGGAGGATGTTCTGGGAAATGATTTTGAAGACATGCTGGATGATGAATCTGCTGATGAATACAGCCAGGACAATGATGAGGATCAGGATGGGCAGGGCAACGACCAGGTGGTACTGGAAGCCTCCGATGCAGCAGAAACCACGATCATTGCAGACAAGCCTTCAGACCCCCGCAGAAAATGGTACAGATCAAAATTGCTGCTTGCAGCCGCATCTGTTTTACTTGTGCTGGCCATTACAATACCTGCGGCATATTTTTTGTTTTTTCCCCGAAGTCCGGAACTGCCTTCAGTAAATCAGCCCGTACAGCCCATACCCCGGGCTGCACAGGAAATGGACATGGAGATGGACACAGACAATGTACGGAATGACAACCTGGCCGCCGGCAATATGGTCGAAGACAGTATTCAGGTGGAGGTTGTACCTGTGCAATCGGTTGCCAGGCCCGGCAATATGGTGCTGAAAAATTTCATTGTTCTGGCATCTGACCGGGCCACGGATATGGCCTATGTTACCCTGGATATCTCTATTGATTAT
>JAABUB010000024.1 GCA_011389575.1 Desulfotignum sp.
ACTTTCCCCAGACAAAAAAAATCAGGGTGGCTGACAGGATGGCAAACACCAATGCTTGATCTGTTGTCATCGTATCCTATACCATTTTGCCGTCTTTCCAGAAAGGTGACATGGCCCGCAGCGTTTCAATTGCCGGCACCATGGTTTTAACAATATGGTCCATTTCGTCTCTGGTATTGTAATGGGACAGAGAAAACCGGATGGTGCCATGGGCGGATTTAAACGGCACCTGCATGGCCAGAAGCACATGGGAAGGATCCAGTGACCCGGATGTACAGGCTGATCCGGATGATGCGCAGATGTTTTCTCTGTCCAGCAGCATGAGGATGGATTCGCCTTCCACAGCGTCAAACCCGATGGACAGGGTGTTGGGAAGCCGGTTTTCCAGTTCGCCGTTGACAGATGCGGCAGGAATCTTTTCCAAAAGCTGATCCTGGAGATAATCCCGCAGCTGCCGCACCTCTTTGTCTATGACCGGCAGATGTTCAACCGCCAGTGCACACGCACGTCCCAGTCCGATGATGGAAACCGTGTTTTCCGTGCCGCCCCGCCGGCCCTTTTCCTGGTGGCCGCCGATCAGATAGGGATGAAACTTCAGCCCCTTTTTCACATACAAAACGCCTATCCCCTTGGGGGCATGAATTTTATGGCCGGACAAGGCCAGCATATCAACATTTGCCGCTTTTACATCTATGGGAATTTTGCCGGCAGCCTGCACCGCATCCGTATGAAACAAAATTCCTTTTTCCGTCACTTTTTTTGCGATCTCAGAAATGGGAAAAATCACACCGGTTTCATTGTTTGCCCACATCAAAGATACGACTGCGGTGTTGTCAGACAACTTGTCATACAGCATGTTTGTATCCAGGTGCCCTTGTTTGTCCACCGGCACAAACACCGCATCATACCCTTTATTATCCCGCAGAAATTTGAACAGATTTAAAATGGCCGGGTGCTCCACAGTGGAGGTGATGATCTGTTTTTTATCAGGATTGGCATTCAGAGCGGAAAATATGGCGCTGTTGTCGCTTTCCGTGCCGCAGGAGGTAAAAACGATCTCATCCGGATCTGCGTTTATCAGTTGGGCCACCTGCATTCTGGCCTGTGTGATCTTTTTGCCCACCTGGTCTCCGAATGTATGCATGGAAGACGGATTTCCATAAAACTGCCCGAAATAAGGCACCATCTCTTCAATGACTTCATCCGCCACTTTTGTGGTGGCATTGTTGTCGGTATAAATCACTTTCATCAGATTATCCTTTGGCTTTAACAGAGGCGATCACCTCTTCTATCCGGTCCAGGCACTTGCCGCATCCGCCCCCGGCTTTAAGATAATCGGTCACATCCTCGGTGGTTTCCAGATTATTTTCTTTAACCGCATCGATAATTTCCAGATCTGTCACTTCAAAACATTCACACACCATTTCTCCTGGTTTTTCAAGGATCTGCACACCTCTGTAATCAGCTATGGCTTTTTTCAAAGCTGCCTTGCCCATGACAGAACAATGCATTTTTTCTTTGGGCAGCCCCCCCAGATAATCGGCAATATCATCATTGGTGACTTTGGCTGCCTCATCCAGGGTCATGCCTTTGATGATCTCGGTGAGCGCAGAAGAAGAGGCAACCGCACTGGCACAGCCAAAGGTCATAAAAGATGCATCAATTATCCGTTCGTTTTCATTCACTTTTAAATACAGTTTCAATGCATCCCCGCAGTTCAGGGAACCGGTTTCTCCGATGGCATTGGCATCTTCGAGTTCACCCACGTTCCTGGGGTGTAAAAAATGCTCTTTTACCTTTTCTGTATAGTCCCACATGTATTTTCTCCTTCCCCATGAAGTCTTTAATAACTAACGCGGGAAACCCGCAAACCAGGTGCCGCGCCTCATTTTCTTGTTTTTTTTAACAGAAACTGAAGAGTAAGGCACTAATCTGAATGTCATGGCTTAAAATACTACAGGGTGGTAGATTGTCAAGACCTGTCTGCAGCCCTGCCCAGGGTTACAAAAGAACCGGTATACGCTGGTTGATATGGATATGTTCCAGGGTAATCCCGACGTCCCGGGTGATGATCTCCACCCCTTTGTCCTGTGCATGCAGCAGTTTTTGTGCATATACTTTATCGATCATGGCAGCAGGCGCAAACCGGACAGCATCCGTGCGCTGGATCTGTTTACCCTGCCAGTATGATTTGAAGATCCGTCATGTCCATGGTACGCTGGATACCGAACCGGGTGAGACAAAAATCATATTTCACCGGATCATGGGGTGCAATCTTTCGAAACCCTTCTGTAATTTCCAGGCAGGCGGCCCGGTCCGGGCTTTTGCGCCGGGTAAACCCCAGCATCTGTCCTGCTGTATACATATGCCGGTCAAGGGGAATGAGCAGCTTATCTGACTGGATGTGATCCCATCCGCCCGGATCCACCCGGTCTTTGCGCACCATCCAGCGCAAAAACAGATGGCTGCGCTTGCAGGCGCTGGACTTGGCAGGATCAGCCAGCAGATGTCCGCAGGCCCCTTCAGGATCCAAATTTTGCACCAGAAACTGCAGGCCCGGCAAAACCGTGGCATCCCCTGGATCAGTGCCGGCCATAAAACAGGCCTCCAGAGAGCCATATTCCCGGATGACACGCTGCATACCCAGAATCAGGGCCGTGATATGGGCTTGGGTGGCAAATCTGTAGGTGAACCCTGCCAGTCCCAGGCGGATCTCTTTTGCCTCAATCTCTGTCACCCGGTCCCGGGGAGCTGGCCCCAGAAAGGTGAGTACCTTTCCTGCCGCCTGCATGATCATTTCCACCCGGCCGTAAGCCAGGCACGCTGCCACAAGCCCGGCCACCTCCCGGTCTCTGACATCCTTGTAATCATAGAGGAACAACAGGGGATCAGGATTTACAAAAGATCTGCGGTTATAGATCTCATACACCAGTTCCAGTTTCTGTCTCAATCGGGTCAGCATGAATGTTTTTTCTCCTGCCATAATCTGATACTTTCAGCCCGTTGAACACACCTGGCGGCAATACTATGCCTGTTCCAGGAATTATGCCTTGACTCTTTTTTGCGGATGGACGTAATATAACATCTTTATTTAACAACGCAAATCAAGGAGTTATATACATATGCTGCAGGAAAAGAAAATCGGATTCATCGGCAGCGGCAATATGGGAGAAGCCCTGGTCTCCGGCCTTGTGCTTTCCAAAGCCACCAGGCCGGAAAATATCATCTGCTCGGATATCGACCAGGAACTGCTGGATACCATTAAAGAAAAATACGGGGTGTATACCACCTGCGATAATGTGGAAGTGGTCCACCAATCAGATATCATCGTCTATGCCACCAAACCCCAGATTCTCGGGATGGTTCTCAAGGAAACCGCACCAGCGCTTGATGATGAAAAACTTGTCATCTCCATTGCCGCAGGGGTTCCTCTGGCTGCCATTGCCATCGGCCTGCAGAAAAAACTGCGCCTGATCCGGGCCATGCCCAATATCTGCGCCTTTGTAAAAGAGAGCGCCACTGCCATTGCCGCAGGCGAATATGTGCGGGAAAATGATGTGGAACAGGCCCGGGCCATATTTAATTCCGTGGGAAAAACGGTCTTTATCCATGAAAACGTTCTCATGGATGCCTTTACCGGTTTGAGCGGCAGCGGCCCTGCCTATATTTTTACCATCGTGGATGCCATGGCAGATGCCGGGGTGAAAATGGGGTTGTCCAGAAAAGATGCCCTGTTTTTGTCCACCCAGACAGTTCTGGGCTCTGCCCGGCTGCTCATGGAATCCAAAGAACACCCGGGCCAGCTCAAAGATCGGGTCGCCTCCCCCGGGGGCACGGCCATTGCCGGCATTCACACCCTGGAACAGGGCGGGTTGCGCACCACCCTTATCAATGCGGTGGAATCTGCCACCAACCGGTCAAAGGAACTGGGAGAAATGATGGTCAAAGATTTTATCGAAAAAAATAAAAACGGAAAATAAATAAACCGGGAGCTGCATGCTTTATCTGCATCCAGCTCCCGGTATCTGGCAAGGGAACTTTACGGAGGCGGTTATGGGTTACACTTCAAGTTCCTTTTGCAGCCAGTCCCGTACATTTCCTTCCACGGCATACACGCCTTTGTACCTGCCGATGCCCTGCATAAATTCCGTCTCAAGCTGTTTGGGAAGATGAAAATTTCCCAGTTCTTCAGAATCGAATCCTTTTCTGCGCACCAGTGTCAGCACAGGGCGATTTTTCCATGTATTGATCACAAAATATACTGTTTCATTGTCATTGTCCCTGGAGTTGTAATAGGACTGGGACCGCAGGGGCCCCCATTCCAGATGCAGGGCAATGGCTTCTTCAGGGGTCATCTCCCAATCCACTGAATTCAGCAGATTGTAATTCTTTTTTATATCACCAAGTCTCATATGTCCTCCATTTACTGGTTGTCCTTCTTCTTAAGATAAACAATAGCAAATTGCATGCCTGGACAGTGAAGGGAGGGGCAAATTATTTTACCACAAAGAACACGAAGAGCACGAAGATGACATTTCTTCTTGCTCTTCGTGGTTTTAAAAAAAATCAATGAAATGTAAGGTCATCCGAATATTAGTCACATCTTACTCAGGTCATGATACAAAAATGATTCACTGGAACAGACACATTCTTGTATCTGTTCCAGTGACAATAAATCAATAATTTTCACACAGCCGTTCAAACCAGCCGGAGGGCCGGACACAGGCCGGGCATTTGTCAGGAACGGTTTTTCCGGTATGGATATACCCGCAGCCCAGACAGCGCCACCGGATCTGCATCTCATCTTGAAAAATCCGGTGGGAAGCGATATTTTCCGCCAGGTGCCGGAACAGTTTTTCATGATGATTTTCCGCCACAATAATGGCATCAAAAGTATCTGCGGCCCGGGCAAACCCTTCCTGCCTGGCAACCTGTGCAAATCCGGCATACATGTCATTGCCCACATAGGCTTCCAGATCTGCGGAAGACAGCAGATTTGCATGGGTGTCTTCAATCACCCCGGTGGGAAAGTGCCAGTTTATGGTCAGGTTTCCGCCATTGAAAAATTTGAAAAACCGCAGCGCATGTTCAAATTCCTGGTCAGCGGTTTCATCAAACAATTTGCCGATCTGGATATATCCTTGGTTTCTGGCCTTATCGGCAAAAAAATTATACCGGGTCCTGGCCTGGGCCTCTGCTGCAAAGGAGGTATGCAGGTTCACAGCGGTTCTACTTTCCCGGAATTTTCCCATGTCCACACCTTTTCTGGTTATCTTTTGTTCTGGTATTTATTCTTCAATGATGATGGCATCGGCACCGCACTCGGCAGCTGCCTGACGCACCTTGTCCTGGAGATGGTCCGGAATGGGATCAACCTGGATGGTGGATACAAGCTGGTCCTCATCATACTTGAATACTTCAGGACAAAGCTCGTTGCAGTTTCTGTCACCCATGCACTGATCGGTAATGGTCACTCTCATGTGTTCCTCCTAAAAGTTTAATGTATATTGCGATGGATCCATGCCGGCTTCTTTTCCAGGACATGGTTTTTTCAAGGCCGGTGTGTACAGCATCAAGTTATCCTGCTTTTTCAATGGCCTGAAATTTTTTCATAAATTTTGTATCAATATAATGCTTAATTGTAAAGGCAAGCCTGCCGTTAAATACGATGTTTTTTTTCTTGAGAACCCCCTTACCGCCGCCGAGATTGAACACCAGCAGATAGTCTGATCCCGGGTCAAACGGCATCAGTTCTCCGCCTTCCAGGGCAGCCATGAGGTTATGGAGCAAGACCGGGTTCTGCCGCACTGCATAGACCCCTACTTTGTCCAGCGGCTGATCTTGAAAATAAATGCAGTCACCGCCTCCGAAAATTTTCGGATCTGCCACACTCTGCAGATACTTGTTCACCAGCAGCCCCTTGTCCGGCCCAACAGGCAGGTTGGATTTTTCAAAAATTTCTGAGGGTGTCACCCCTGCTGCCATAAAGGTAAAATCCGTGTCATACTGTTTTTTGGAATCAAGGGTGATATACGTTCGGGTCACCTTTTGTACCCGTGCATTTTCCAGAATCCGGATCTTTCTTTTTTCCAGAACCGCTTTTACCCGGTCCCGGATTTTATCAGAAAACCTTCCCATGAAACGGTTTGCACAAAAAATGCGAATTTCCGGCATATGTGTCCCGGTTTTTTTTGCCAGCTGCCACACATTGCCCGCCACCTCAGCAGAAGACGGCCCGCCCCCCACCACACTGACCCGGGCTTGGCTTTCAGCAAACAGTGCCTGCAGTTTTTCTGAAGCCTCCATCAATTTTTCAATGGGCTTGACAGGATACACATTGTCCGGTTTTTCTTCCTCTACCGTGCCCACACCGGTCATAGGCACATGGGATCCGGCATTGCAGGAAACCACATCATAGGAAACCGTGTTCCCGGACAGGGTAAAGACGTTTCTGGTTTCAGGGTCAATATGGGTTACGCGGTCCTTGACAAATCGGCCGCCCTGGCTTTCCACCACATCCCGGGTGGCAAACCGGATCTGTTCAGGCAGATAGGTTTTTCCCAGCATGCCCGGCCCCATTCCCGAATAATAATGGTATATGGACGGGCCGATGACCGTAACGTTGTATCCTTTTTTTACAAATTCTTTGATATTTTCCAGTGTGACCATGTGTGCATGGCCGCCACCCACCAGTACCAGGTGTTTTTTCATAAGACACGCTCCAGTTTTTTTTCGGCTGTTTGCCCACAGTTCACAGGGTATCCATCAATTTTCCCAACCGTTCCAGATGCTGTTTTTCCTCATCTGCGATACCATGAACAATGGCTGCGGAATCGGCGTTTTTCATGCGTGCCCCCACCCGCTGATACAGGTCCAGGGCCTGGGCTTCAATGGACATGGCCAGAGATATCACCTCGGTTTCCACAGACAGATCCGGGTCAAACAGTTCCAGGTACTGGTCGGTGGTCAATCCCCCTTCCCCGGCTGAAGTCTCCACCATGGCATCAAACTGTTCCCGTGACACAGCAGCATCAGCCATCCGGGCATAGGCATCAAAAATCGCATCCTGGTGTTTGACCTCAATGGCAGCCAGTTTCTCAAACAGTTCCAGCACCGCTCTGGTCCGGGCCTTGTCAGCCATATCCAGATAGAACCGGTGCAACCCCTGTTCCAGTGAATAGGCCACCTTGAGAAAGTCCTGCGGGGATTTACTGCCGTCAAACAGGTCCATGCCGAGTGTCTGGGGCCCCACAGCAGTCTTGCCCTCCCAGGCCTTGATGCCGCCTGATACATTATACACCTGTGTGAAACCTTTGCCTGACAGCATCTGGGCAGCCACCCGGCTGCGCCCGCCGACCGCTCAGTAAACCAGGGTGGGTTTGCCCGGATCCAGTTCAGACATCCGGTCTGAAAGTTGCGGCAAAGGTATGAGCACAGCCCCGGGGATGTGGCTTGCCTGATACTCGGAGGGCTGGCGCACATCCAGTATGGTGATATCCTCAGGCGAATGGTCTGATATCATCTTCCGGGTTTCGTTGTAATCTTTGGATTGTACCGGAGTCAAAAACTGCATCCATTTCATGGCATAGTTCCTTTCTTTTTCACAGGACCTGCCGCCACAGCGTAGAGCAGGACACTGCCGGTTTTCAAGGCCAGAAGTTCTGCTGCTTCTGTGTCATACATGGCACCGACACCACAGCACCCCAGATCGAACGCTTCTGCTGCAAGGTAAATACGCTGGCCTGCCCTGCCCGCATGCATCATAACATGCCTGTATCCCCGGGATCCCAATGCCGATTCCACCGCACCAAGATCCGCCAGAAACAAAAAATTCACAGAAGCCCGGCTGATCCAGGCCTGATCCAGGCAGACCCGGGCCAGCGCATTTGCCAGGCTGCCTGAGTGCATGCACTCCAATTGGGACCCATTCGGAGATAAGGTGTACAATCCGTCTGCCAGACCTTCCAGGTTCTGACAGATCATTGCCGGCACAAGAAAGTTTTTTGCTGCTGCACCTGTCTCTTCAGGGATATGGTCGGAGAAAATGCCTGAAAAAATCTGCCTGAAAAAGGCCGCCCACACAGCACCGGGCAGTTCATGTTTACTAAAATTGCGGCGGGACCGCCTGTTTGTAACTGCATTGCGAAAAGATACCTCAGGACAAAAATCAGATGCCGGCAGGGGTATAATCTCTGAAGGGCGGTGCTGAAAAACCCGGGGGATTTCATCCGGCACCCGGGATTGCACAACAAAGGACCCTGTCTTGAACGCTTTTTCCAATATCTCATACCGGACAGGGGCAAATGGTTCCGGCACCGGTCTGACAGGCTGAGACGGTTGTGTATCAGCCCCATCTTCCCGGACATTACCTGAACCCAGAAAAAGGCAAGCCAGAGGAACTTCGCAGGAAACATCCAGATCCAGGCCCTTTAGCAGCTGCTGGTCATCAAAATCATACCCTGCCCCGGCACCAATGTCTTCTGCCCTGGCTGCAAGCATCACTGATTCAGCCAGATGGCCGGCATCTAAGAGCAGATACCTGAAGGCCCTTTCTCTGTATTTCCAGGCAGAATGATAAAAAACACCTGTGATAACCAGGTATGCCCCGGCAGGGGTCGGGGCCGGCAGTATTTTTTTCATGTCCAGGGGCCGGGTGTTGATTTTGCCCAGCAGGCCCTGAACCGTATCACAATAATACAACCCTGTCTCAATATCAGGAATATCCGTAACCGAAAGGTACAACTGGCAGGGGTAAAGACCGCCGGCTGAAGGCACGCTGCGAAACAAAATTCCCCGGGATCTGTCCGCAAGGGTTACCCCGTAGCACAGGGACAAAATTCTGCAGATCTTTTTGAAATCCACCCGGCTGATATCTGACGGTTCCCGGTCCAGGGCATCACAAACAGACAGTTCAGAACCAGCCATATCCCGGACCATCTGTGTCTCATTCAGAAATTCATAACGCTTGAAAGGCTGCGGATATCTGCTGAAATCCAGAGAATGGGGAGAAATCCGGTGGCGCACATGGCAGGTTCGGGCATGGTATCGGGTTGCAGAAACAAGCTGGTCTGTGTCAGAATTGTCCATCCGGATCTTTACCCCTCTGTGCATAATTTTGAAAAAACCAGGTGCTGCAGCACCTGTACTCAGACCTTAATTTTTGTGAGAATGGTCATCTTCCTGAACATCGGCTTCCATGGTCGTCATGCATTCATGGCATTCCATCTCAATGTTGGGCACATCACCATATCTTTTTTTGAGTTCTTCTTCAGACAGATGGGTGGTACCGCTGCATCCGCACTGGGGGCAGGATGTTTTTATCCGGTATTTTTTGCTCATCTTGTACTCCTTTGCATCAGTCATTTCCTGTGATTCGTGGATCAGATGGTTTTCCTGCACAATCGGGCGTATAGCAGGAATTGTCCACAAAAGAACACTCTTTTTTGCAGCTCGGGCATTTTTCCGGCGGGGTATCCGCCTCAAAAGTATATCCGCATTGGTCACAAATCCAGCTGGTCATGGCAGCCTCCTTTGGTTGTTGTGGGTACATTTATTTTGTTTTTTTTTTTATCATCCACAGGTGATAACCAAATATAATCTGATCAAAAAAACAAAAGCAAAAAAACATAATCAATAGATAATAAAATAATCAAAAAACGTGCCATGGGCAAATTTTTCCCGGAATTTCCCACATATTCCTGAAAGATGAGCCAGACAGCGCGCCGGGTCAAGAAGAAAAGCGTTCATCAAAGTGCTTATGCAGGAAACAGAATCTTTTTTTCATATAATACCACAAGTGCGGCTCCGGGCAAACCCAATTCTTTTGCAGAACAATACCAAACAATGAATTAGACGAGCGGTTTGGTAAGAATTGCCCAGGCGGTTTGTTAAGAATTGCACATTCATATCTTCTGTGATATGGCATGGTCATCAACCAGCAATAAATTGGCATTGCATGCCTGAACATCTGTTCACAGATATTGACCAAATCACCAATAAAGGAGAAAAATCATGGGACTCAAAGAAGAACTCGAAGAAAAAGCAGAGGAATGTGATGCACCCGAAGAGTACATTGCCGTGGCCAAAGAGATCGTGGACGGCCTGTCTGACAAGGAATGGGCTGCCGAACTGCTCGAAGAGGGAGCAGAGTGGGCGGAAACCTGGGAAGATGCCGTAACCTATGCCAAGGCCTGCCAGGATATCCTGGGGGACGAAGAAGCAGCTGCGGCCCATCTGGATGCAGGCAAAAACCTGTGCACCTCTGTGGAGGATTTTCTGGGCCTGGGAGCTGCTGCCCTGGAGATCAACCAGAAAGAGGCTGCCACGGAAATTTACAATGCTGCAGCCACAAAATGCGTTAAAACGTCTGATTTTCTGGAACTGAGCAAAAGTATTTCCAAGGACCTCAATGATCAGGATCTGGCGGAAAAAACCGTTGAAAAAGCCTTTGAAAAATGCAGTAAACCCCAGGATTTTGTGGAATTTGCCAAGTCGGTTCTGGACATGTTTGAAGACAAGGACCGTGCCAGGGCGGTGTATACCAAGGCCATGGAAAAAGCATCCACAGCAGATGATTTTGACCTTCTTGCCGCCGGTGCGGTCAAAGACCTTGAAGACAAGGAACTGGCCCGGAAGATCTATGAAAAAGCCCTGGACTCTCTTACATCGGGTAACGAACTGCTCAAATTTGCAGAAACCGTCAATGAAAAACTCGATGACAAGGCTTTTGTAAAGTCCATTTACAAAAAGGCGGAATCTGTTTACACCGAATTTCCAGATTACCTGAAACTGGGAAAGGCAGCATTCGAGGTCACCGGGGATGCCCAATTCGCCTCTGAAATATTCCAGACAGCCGCTGCCACCAATCCTGCCTGCAGCCAGCTGGTGGATCTGGCCCTGGCCATGGCAAAGGACCTCAAGGATAAGGATGCGGCCATTGCGGTGCTCAAGCAGGCCCAGGGAGCGGTGAAAAGCAATGCTGATTTTATCAAAACCGCCAAGGCCATCCAGGAGATTGTCACTGATGACAAGGAATGGACAGATGCCATCACCTTTCAGCTGGAAAAACGCGAAGAGTTCAAAGACCTGTATGCAGATTTCATCAACAGAGAACAGGAAACCAGAACCTGTGCCACCAAACGGGCACTGGCCCATGAAATTGTTGAAAAAACCGGGGACACCTATTACGGGGCCAAAATTTACAGACAGGCCCAGGAACTGACCCGCAACTTCAATGATTTTATCAAGCTGGCATTGTGTATTCATGATGATCTGGAAGATGAAGCATGGGTAAAAGATATTTATACCATGCTTCTGGAAAAGTGTGTAAGTCTGAGCCACTACACCGAACTTACCGATGCCATTGCCGCCACCCTCAAGGATGAAGAATGGATCCGCAATATCTATAAGGATATTGAAACAAAAAGCACTGAAAACAGCGATTTTGTGAGAGTGGCTGCCATTGTTGTTAAAAAGCTCAATGACAAAGCCTGGGCCGCGGACCTGCTCCAAAAAGCGGAAAACAGCTGCAAAACCATGTATGATTATACCTTTGTGGCAGGGGCGTTTCTCCGGCTGCTGGGGGACCGGGAAAAAGCAGGCGCCCTGTTTGAGGCAGCAGAAGCCAACTGCACCGACCAAAAATCTTATGCGCAGCTGATAACCCTGGTGCAGGGCCAGACCACTGACACCTCCTTTGTGAGCCGCATTCTGATTTCAGCCAAACAAAAACTCACCGGGTTCGAAGACATGCTGTTTCTGGCCCAGACCGCCCTGATTCAGCTCCAGGACACAGAGCTGGCTGCCCAGCTTTACACCCTGGCCGAAGAAAAAGCCAGTGACACCCGCCAGTTGTCCCGCCTGGCAACCAGTCTGGAAAACCGGATGGATGACAGTGCATGGGCATCCAGGGTATTGCGCAAGATATCCTGATTGCAGCAGGATAAAGAAACCGGACCAATGAAACCCCGGCAGATGGGCCCGGTGACAGCCGGTGCCCATCACAGATATAGACGATCGGACGGCCCTGGCCCTGCTGGTCAACCAGATCGCGGAAGTCAGGGCTGTCAACGATCACTGCATTGCCCGCATCCGGCTTTTTCTGGCCGAAGGCAGTCTGCTGCAGCGCAGGGGCGTTACTTTACAATATTAAGACCCGGTCATGAACATATAAGTAACCACCCCTGCAACCGCCAGCCAGATATTGGTGATATTGCTCACCGTGATATTGAGCATGGCTGCCAGGTATTTCCCGCGGCTTAGCAGGGCCAGACAACTTTTAAACTCCGGCCAGCTCGACAAAGTGGCCAGCACAAAAAATCCGATTACCCCTTTGGGGGCACGGCTTTGTTCAGAGGCAAAGCTTACCACAGGATCAAGAAAATATCCGGAAAAAATCAACACGGCAACCGCTGGAATTATGGACCATCTGGCAATAACAGCATCTTCCATAGATTGTTCAGCCGACTCCGGGGGCCGTTTAATAAACAATATCCCTGTTATACCCATCCCTGCCGCCACCCAGTAAATATGGTGCGGAATGGATATGGTATAAAAGGAAACGGCAAGCCCCGCGGTCAGCACAATACATGTCAGGCTGTACTGCCAGTTGGTTTTCATGGTTTTGAAAAATACCCGGCATACCAGTGCGGCAGCCATGAGCAGAACCGGGTTCATGAAATTCGATCCCAGGGGGGTGCTTGCGGCAAACAGCACATCCCCCGCAACCAGGCCGACAATAAGACAGACAAGCTCAGGACCGTTGGTGATGAACCCGGTTATCGTACCCAGCCCTTTAACCTTTTTGAGCGTCTCTATGATGACCTCTATGGACAATCCGATAAAAATCATCACCAGAACTACCCCGCCGGCTGCAATAAAAGATTTGTTGAAGTCTCCATTGAACAGCAGAGAACAGGTACAAAAAAATACAACAACCAGAAGCCAGCACAGCATGTCTATCCGGCCTATGGAATTTACCAGAAAATATTTCACTTTTCTCCTTTTATGGAACATCCTCAATAAGATTGCATGATTTGCCTTTTGATGGGCTTGCTGGCGCAGTATAAAAAATCATGCATTATATGGCAAATACTAAAATGGAAATGCATATTACAGCCATATGGTTATTGAATAAATCCTGCTGTCAGGATAAGATCTGTAATAACACCCATGCCCTGACGTGCGGAACAAAATATGAAAGCTGTTAGCTTTTAGGTAAGTACTGATGGCTGAGGGCTGACGGCTTTCATATAAACCGTTTGTTTAATACGCAACACACAAATTTTCAGGAATATTTTTGACCACATTTGCCGTAAAACCCATATTTTTCGACCAGCGGGACCATGATCTGATCAGAATTGTCAATTCAGTTTATGATGCAGATGCCAGACTGGGATATATACGAAAACTATACTATCCTTTTTTCCACCCGCTGGGCATCAAAGAACTGGCTGAATCAAAAGGGCTTCACACAGCCTATGCCATTGTCAACCTGCTGGAATCCATGGAGAGGGGTGTCATTGAAAACCGTCTGGCAGCGCTCAAAGCGCTGAAAGATGCGGTGCTGGATACAGCTGACGGCCCCATGCCCAAAAACACGGCCCGGGTACTTTTACAGATCATGAAGGAACTGGTGCGGGCCAAAGGCAAGGATACCCGCCAGCTGCAGCTGGCCCATACTTTCAGACTGGCTGCATTCGGCAAACCCAGGGTTATAAGAAAACTGCTCTCCCGCTACCACCTTCTGGAAATGCCTGAAGAATGGAACCAGATTACATTTGACGACCATGTGCATGATGCCAATACATCCGGAAGAAAATCCCCCACCCATCTGATCATGGATGCATGGATAAAAGGCATCCGCAGGCTGCGGGTGATATATTACCACTATGTTGAACCCAGGTTTGCTATTGAACTCATTGAAGCGGCAAAAATAATGGAAATTGATTTGCGCATCGGTATTGAATTTAAAGCCAGATACCGGGACCGCTATATTTCATTTATCTGGGTTTCCCGGGGTCTTGCTGATGCAGAAGCATTTTTGTGTTTCCTTGCTGAACCCCATGTGGTGAAGTTCATGGAACAGGGACAGGCAGTACTGCAATTTCAAAAAAAACATGTCCTCTGTCTTTTGAAAACCTTCAATAAAGTACATCTGGATGATATGTGTCAGGATCTGGATATTACAATGCCGGCACTCAGCCCGGATGAATTTTTGAAGTTTTCATCTCCTGGCCAGCCTTCTGTTCCCCATCTTGCAGAATATATCCACAAAATGGCTGTTCTGGCCATGAAACAACGCCTTGATGAACTGCATGAAATCTTCAGCCGGTCAGATGCCGAAAACCAGGAAAAGATCAAAGACCGGATAGAAAAAATGGATTGTTTCAGTGTCAGGGATATCCTTGAAACCTATTTACACCCGGAACAGCACCCTGATATTTTTGCACTGTCTGCTGACAATGGCCATTCCGAAATCCCTGAACGATTGAAACTGACCTATACCCGGTTTCTGGAAACCATTGCGCAGCTCCACTATGATTTTCGCCTCACCCTTAAACTGAACAATCTGCAGCCTGAAGATGTGCTCGAAATTCTGTATGATGCAAAGGGACTGGTCACCCGTCTTGAAATCATCAATTTAAAAGATTTTGTTTCCGGAAAAACAGACCATGTCTATTCCATCAATGAGCTGCAAAAAGCAATTAACGGCGGCAGTGTGTTAAAATTGAAACGGTCGGTCCGTCAGATAATCTCCTGTGTGGAAAAGGCTGACTATCCGGACAGATCAGACCGGCTGAAAAAACTTTCCAACATCCTTTATGATATCAATGCCCTCAAAAACATGTATGCAGCATATCCCATAAAATCCAGGATCGGAAGCGACTCCACAGGAAAGGCACACCATGCACACGGCATGGGATTCGGCATTGTGACAACCCTTCCCTTCCGTTCTCAGAAAAATATTGACAATACTGCCGGAGACAGACTGCTGCTTCCGGCAAACATCAGTGTAAACCAGCGCATGACCGCCTTTTCCCGGGAAAACATGCATCCTTTGTTCACCTGGATACTGGCTGTGTTAAAATGGCTGCCCGGCCTTGATCAGACCATGTTTGTGAAAAAAAAAGAGTGGGTGTTTGAATCCTTTGTTCTGGACATGAAAAAAAAGGGGAATATCGTTACCCTCGGCGGCATGCGAAGGCGGATCAAAAATGATATCGGCCTTGATCTTTCCGGCCCCCCAAAAAAAGATATCCGGAAATCATGGAAAAACCTCAACACCAAATTCAAGAACTGTCTTAAAATTTTCATGGGATTTGTTCCGGCATTTGTCTGTTTTTTTCTTACCAAAGAATGGTGGCTTCTGGCCTGGTTCGGTGCATTCATCTGGTTTGGCATTACCGGCTTCAGGGTCATTTTGCAATCGGTTCTCGGCGGCGGAGGCATCAAACGGTCCTCATTGACCAAATGGAACAATTATGTCAGCTGGGACAGATTGACCGATGCCCTTTTTTTCACAGGATTTTCCGTACCCCTTCTGGATTATCTGGTTAAAACAGTTTTGCTGGATAACGCCTTTGGTATTAATATCGGTTCCAGCCCTGTTGCCCTGTATACTGTAATGGCTTTTGCCAACGGCATATACCTGTCAGCCCACAATGCTTTTCGCGGACTTCCCAAAGCCATGGTAACCGGAAATTTTTTCCGAAGTATTCTTTCCATACCTGTTGCACTGGGTTTTAATGTGGTCATCGGCATCATATTGTCTTTTTTCAATGTTCCGTCCGTTAACACGGTTTTACAGACATGGGCGGCCATTATTTCCAAAGCAGCTTCAGATACAGTTGCAGGCTTGATAGAAGGCACAGTGGACCGATTCCAGAATCTGAAACTGCGAAAGCGGGATGTTACCAAGAAGTTTTCAGATCTGTTCGACACATATGCGAAACTGGAAATGCTGTTTCCTGAAACCGAAGAACTCAAAATTCTGGAAAAACCGGAAGCGCTTTTTGCCGGCAGAAATGCTGAAGCAAAAGACCTTGCTGTCATGGTCATTATCCATTCTCTGGACCTGTTTTACTTCTGGATGTATCTGCCAAGAGGAAGAATGACCATTGTGGAGATGGTTTCACAGCTGACCCCTGAAGAAAAGACCATTTTTTTCCAGGCACAAAAAATGCTGGCGCATGAACAGTTTATCAGCCGGTTGTTTGTGGACGGCATCCTGGGAAGACATTTTTCCCGGCCATTGTCTTTTTACCTGACCTCGTATCAGAAATATCTCAGATCCATTGAAAAAATTCATTTTCCCCGTCAGACCAATCACACCATAACCTGCAAAGCGCCCATGTTTCATGATCGTTGAATAATGGTTCATGGTTTTTTATCACAGGGGCGCGGTTTTAATCCTGAGCCAGGATGCTGTTTCAGGCGCCAGATA
Organism: Desulfotignum sp.; assembly: GCA_011389575.1. GTDB lineage: Bacteria > Desulfobacterota > Desulfobacteria > Desulfobacterales > Desulfobacteraceae > Desulfotignum. The sequence continues at coordinate 16,445 of JAABUB010000024.1, forward strand.
AGGGGAAAGAAGGTCATACACCTGCTGGTGATACTGGTTCAACCACTGGGTTTCCGCCCGGGTGAGCAGGCAGGTGTCCAGAAGTTCGCGTTCAAAATGGCACCAGGTAAGGTTTTCAAAGGCCAGAAAAGTACCGAACGGCGTTTTCCGGCCTTCAGTCACCAGCACCATGTTCTCCAGGCGGATGCCGTATTCTTCCTCCCGGTACACCCCGGGCTCATTGGTCATCAGCATGCCGGGTTCCAGGGCCACATCCACGGGATGGGGGCTGATGCGGGCCGGGCCTTCATGGACGCACAGAAAAAATCCCACCCCATGGCCGGTGCCATGGCCGAAATTCATGCCCTGCTGCCATAAAAACTGCCGGGCCAGGGTGTCGATCTGAAACCCTTTGGTGCCTTCGGGAAAACAGGCTTCTGCCACGGCAATATGCCCTTTGAGCACCAGGGTATAGTCCTGGATCTGCTGGGAGGTCGGGCTGCCCAGGCAGATGGTACGGGTGATATCGGTTGTTCCGGTCAGGTAATTGCCGCCGGAATCGGTCAAAAACATGCCGGTGTTCTGAATCTGAACATCGGTTTCTCTGGTGGCACCATAGTGGCACATGGCGGAATGCGGGCCATAAGCCATGATGGGGTCGAAGCTGTTTTCCATAAAATCGGTCTGCCGGCTGCGCAGGTCAAACAGTTTCTCTGCTGCACTGATTTCCGACACAGCTTCTTTGGCATCCCGGGTGGCCAGCCAGTGCAGAAACTCGGTGACCGCCACCCCGTCCTTGACAGCGGTATCCCGCAGATGCTGTATCTGCACCGCATTTTTCACCGCTTTGCGCTGTGTTGCAGGACCGGTTTTTTCTATGATGCGGCAGGCCGGGTTGACAGCAGAGAACACTGCTGCGGAAACCATGTCCGGATCCAGCAGCACACAGGCATTGTCCGGCAGCTTTTCCAGGGCGGAGAAGATATCTTTGTATGGTGACAACCGGACACTGTCTGCTGCCAGAGCAGCTGCAAGGTGTTTATCCACCTTGTCCGGATGGATAAACAGCTGGGTATGATCCGGGCCCATGAGGGCGAAAGCAATGTTGACCGGATTGTTGGGGGCATCTGATCCCCGCAGGTTAAAAGTCCAGGCAATATCCTCCAGGCCGGTCATGACATGCCATTGGGCACCGGCTGCATTCAAGGCATCCCGGATGTTTTGAATCTTTTCTGCCCGGGTCTGCCCGGCAAACCGGGTGGAAAAATCCCGGGCTTTTGTGGCCGGCATGGGCGGCCGGTTCTGCCAGACCCTGGACACCAAATCCAAATCTGTTCTCAACCGGATCTTTCGTATGTCCCACAGGTCTCTGTATTTTTTTTCCTGGTTTCTGGAAATCACCTGCCCGTCAATGGCCACCACATCATTTTCAGACAGGTTTTCAAAAATCCAGTCATGAAACTCAGGCACGTCAGGATCTCCGGATTTGAACAGCAAAAATGATGACCCCTTGATCTGGGATGCGGCCTGTATCCAATACCGAAAATCCGTCCAGAGAATGGCCTTGTCTGCCGTGACCAGAGCAACCCCGGCCGAGCCGGTAAACCCGGTAAGCCAGGCCCTGGCCTGCCAGTGGCCGGTGACATATTCACTCTGGTGGGGATCAGCACTGGGCACCACCAGGGCAGCGATCTGTTCGGCTGCCATTATCTGTCTTATGGCTGCCAGTTTTTCAGAAGATTTCACTGTGTTTTCCTATTCAACCTTGAATTTATGGATCAAATCATCCAGTTTTCTGGTCTCGTTCTCCATATTCCGGGTATCCGCATCAATATGGGTACAGTTTTCCGACATCTTTTTGTTTGCCTGGCTGCTCTTTTATCGGTTTCTTTGTTGTAATCATCCATATGGATTTTCATGATTTTGCCCAAGGCATACACTGTTTACAAATGTTTCTCAATATTTTTGTCACCTTCCACCCCCCTCTTTTTAAATTCTGCTGTTTGTTGTATACCCTGTTCAGAAACTGTTACGCCATTATACATTGTACGTTTCATTAAAAAATATTTATGCATATATAAGGAGAACCTACCCCGCTTATGAACCCCTTATTTGATACCGTCATTGACCGCACCAATACCCATTCCATGAAATGGGAAAAATACGAGGGAACCGATATTCTGCCCATGTGGGTGGCGGACATGGATTTCAAGGCACCGCCTTCGGTACTGGCTGCCCTGCAAAAAATCATTACCCATGGTATCCTGGGATACACCCTGGTTCCCCATGACCTGAACCAGATTGTGGCATCGCGCCTTGTGTCCCTGTACGGCTGGGAAGTGGAAACAGACTGGCTGGTCTGGATTCCCGGCGTGGTATCCGGCCTGAACGCGGTCTGCAGGGCTTTTGGCAGCCAGGACCAGGCCATTGTCACCACCACCCCCATCTATCCGCCTTTTTTGTCGGTATCAGAAAATTGCGGCAAACCTTTGCACACCCTTCCCATGGTCACAGAAGCAGGACGGAGCACCCTTGATTTTGTGAGACTTGAACAGATGTTTCAAAAAAAACCAGGTGTGTTTTTGTTCTGCAGTCCCTACAACCCCTGCGGCACCCTGTTCAGTACAGAGGAACTCAACAGGCTGGCAGATCTGTGTGACAAATATGATGTGATTTTGTGCAGCGATGAAATCCACAGTGACTTTGTTCTGGACCAGCACAACCGGCATATTCCGTCAGCCACGGTTTCAAGGCATGCTGCCGCGCGCACCATCACCCTGATGGCACCCTCCAAAACCTATAATATTCCGGGACTGGGATGTTCTTTTGCCGTAATTTCAGATCCTGATCTACGCAACCGGTTCAAGGCAGCATGCAAAGGTATGCTGCCCGGCGTGAACCTCATGGGATTGGCTGCGGCAAAAGCAGCCTATACGTCCTGCGATGACTGGCTGGCACAATTGATCGCCTATCTGCGGCAAAACAGAGACACGGTGATGGAAAAAGTCAGCCAGATGCCCGGTTGCAGACTCGATCCCATCCAGGCCACCTTTCTGGCATGGATCGATATCACTGAAACCGGACTTACAGACCCGGTGGGCTTTTTTGAACAGGCAGGGGTCGGGCTGTCTGACGGCAGATTTTTCGGTGCCCCCGGTTTTGTCCGGCTCAATTTCGGATGCCCTGCCGTCATCCTGGAAAAAGGACTGCACCGCATGGAAACAGCTTTGAAAAACAGAACAAGACAACCCTGACCTGCCGGAGATTGCCAGAGAACTTTTTTTCCTGTGCCAACAGTGCCACCATGGGCTGTAAAAAACGGCAGGGAAACAGCATCCCCCCTGGAACTGGTGCGCCTGGCATTTCCCAGGCGGGTGTATACCCAGAGTCCTTTTGATTGTCTCATGGAGGTGATCAAAGAGGTGTGGGAAAACAGGCAGGATATTCCCGGGCATAAGATTATTTACCAGGAATTGTTTCTGCGCCGCTTCACCTGCCATTTTGAAAAAATTGACAAGACATGATACAGTGGACATTACTTTTTGCTTGACTAAAAACACCCATCTTTTTATAGTTGCACAATTTACAATGAAAATTGTTGGTGTGGTGTACAAATAAATTAATCCAAACAAAGGGAGTAGAGCATGAAAGCATTTTTCAAGGTAGTAGCAGTTGCGGTATTCTCCATGGTTGTATTCGCAGCACCCGGCTTTGCAGCCGATACAGTCAAAGTCGCCAATGCCGGTGCACTGAGCGGGGATTTGGCACCCTATGGCATTTCCGCCCTCAGGGGGGTTGAAATGGCTGTCGAAGACATCAACGCCAAAGGTGGTATCCTGGGCAAGAAAGTCGAACTGCTGGCGGGCGATGATGTATGCAAACCGGAAGTCGCTGTCAACGTGGCCACCAAACTGGTATCGGACGGCGCCCAGATGGTTGTGGGCCATGTCTGCTCCGGCGCCACCATCGCTGCCAACAAGATATACAAGGATGCCAACATCATCCTTATTTCCAGTTCCGCCACCAATGATGACCTGACCCTGTCCGGAGAACATCCCAATTTTTTCAGAACCATTTCCAATGACGGAGCCCAGGCCGATTTGATGACCGATTTTGCGAAAAACGAACTCAAAGTAAAAAAAGTGGCCCTGATTCATGACAAGGGCGATTACGGCAAAGGACAGATGGAACTGGCCAAGGCTGAGTTCGACAAAATGGGCGGTGTTGACATCGTTCTGTTCGAAGGGGTCACCACCGGTGCAATGGATTATACTGCCATTGTACAGAAAATCAAACGGTCTGATGCGGAACTCGTCATGTGGGGCGGATACCATTCCGATGCCTCCAAAATCATTCAGATGCTGAAAAAGAAAAGAGTGGACACCCTTTTCATGGGCGCTGACGGCATCTATGGCGACAACCTGCCCAACCTGGCCGGCAAATATGCGGAAGGTGTCTATGCCACCGGCCCCAACGACACCTCTTCCAACCCCATGCATCAAGCGTTGACCAAAGAACACCAGAAAAAATACGGGGAAGATCCCGGCACTTTTTTCATTACCGGTTATACCGCCATGCAGTCCCTGGCAACTGCCGCAGAAAAAGCGGGTACTGTGGACTATGATGCCATGCGGGCCGCCATGTTCGAAATCACTGTGGACTCTCCCATGGGCCAGATCGGATTTGATGAAAAGGGTGATATTGTAGGTGCGGGTTTTTCCGTATACCGGGTGATGGACGGAAAATACCAGCAGGTTAATTAACGATTCATGCCTTTAAAAAAAAACAGGGGCCAGATCCATGACGGATTTGCGCTCCTGTTTTTGTCACCAGCGGGCTTGCCTTAAACTAAAGACGTTCAGGATAAATCAACATGCGTTGGATTAAGATATCACTGGGTCTGGCTGTCATCGGAATCATCGGTTTTTTTACCGTGCGCGAGCTTCTCATGGACCCCATGTATTTTTTTGAGCTGTTTCTGGGTGGTTTAACCCGGGGCAGTATTTATGCCCTTATTGCCTTAGGTTATACCATGGTATACGGCATCATTCAGCTGATCAACTTCGCCCATGGAGAAATCTACATGATCGGTGCCATGACTGCACTGATCGTTGCCAGCGTGCTGGGGATGTGGGGATGGAACACCGCTGTGATAGCCATCCTGGCGTTTGTGTTTGCCATTGTATATTCCTGTGCCTACGGATTTACCGTGGAAAAAATTGCTTACAAGCCGCTGCGAAACGCACCCCGGCTGTCTGCGCTGATATCGGCCATCGGCATGAGCCTGTTTCTCCAGAACTATGTAATGCTGGCCCAGACCCCGGATTATCTGCCTTTCAAGAGCCTGATACCGGATTTCAAATTCTGGGAGCCCTTTGCCCACATCATCACCTCTGTGGAAATCACCATCATCATTACCACGGTGATCGTCATGATCCTGCTGGGACTGCTCATCAAATTCACCCGTATCGGCAAAGCCATGCGGGCCACGGCCCAGGACAAGGTCATGGCGGCCCTGCTGGGAATCAATGTCAACAATGTCATTTCCGCCACCTTTGTGGTGGGCTCTGCCACAGCGGCTATCGGTGGGGTGCTCATTGCCTGCCATGTGGGCCAGATCAATTTCTATATCGGATTTCTGGCCGGTCTCAAAGCCTTTATCGCGGCTGTTTTAGGCGGTATTGGTTCTATTCCGGGTGCAGTGCTGGGATCACTGGTACTGGGCATTTCCGAAAGCTATTTTACCGGATATTTCTATAGCGAGTACGAAGATGTGTTTGCCTTTACCATCCTGGTGATCATTCTGATTTTCCGTCCATCCGGTATTCTGGGTAAACACGATACCCAGAAAGTGTAACCGGGAATTTAGGGTATTATATATTATGGCGATTAAAAACCAAATCAAACAATCACTGATCATTGCCTTCTGGTTTATGATACTGACTTTTCCCATCATGGTCATAAAAGTTAACACCATCCAGAATACCATCGATTTCAGATGGGCAAACCTGTTATGGGTTGGTATTGTGACATTTTTTGCCTCCATGGTCTGGAACTATTTTTTACGGCGGAACGAAGCCCAGAAAAAAAAAGAGATTGACGATGACATCCCCCTGATTCACAGACTGCTGCAGAACGACCGGTTCCGCAGGCCCTTTCTGGGAGTGGTGGCAGCCTTTTTCCTGGCATACCCGTTTGTGTTTCCCATGTACCATACTTCCATCATGATATCGGCCCTGGTCTATGTCATGCTGGGGCTGGGACTCAATATCGTGGTGGGACTGGCCGGGCTGCTGGATCTGGGATATGTGGCGTTCTATGCGGTGGGGGCCTATGCCTATGCCCTTTTGAACCTGCATTTCGGGCTCAGTTTCTGGGTGGTGCTGCCCATGTCTGCGCTTCTGGGAACCCTTTTCGGGGTCATGCTCGGCTATCCGGTACTGCGGCTGAGAGGAGACTACCTGGCCATTGTGACCCTGGGATTCGGGGAGATCATCCGGATTGTACTGGAAAACTGGGATACCTTTTCCAACGGTCCCCGGGGTATTGCAGACATTCCGCCACCCACCTTCTTCGGGCACTATTTCGACCAGCATGATACCATGATATACATCTATTTTATTGTAACAGGCCTGGTACTCATGACCATTTTCTTTGTCAACCGCCTGGAGAACTCCAAAATCGGCAGGGCCTGGATCGCGCTGCGGGATGATGAGATCGCCTGCCAGGCCATGGGTATTGACAAGTTTAAAACCAAACTCACCGCCTTTGCTCTGGGGGCCACCTGGGCTGCCATGGGAGGGGTGGTGTTTGCCGCCAAGACCTCCTATATCAACCCTATGTCCTTTACCATCTGGGAATCCATCACCATTTTGTGCGTGGTGGTCATCGGGGGCATGGGATCAGCCATAGGCGTCATTGCCGGGGCACTGGTGCTGATCCTTTTACCCGAATACCTGCGGGCTGTATCTGAATACCGTATGCTGGTCTTCGGGGCACTCCAGGTAATTGTCATGGTCTTCAAACCGGATGGACTCATCAAGAGTGTCCGCAAAGTGTATACATTTAACGTCCAGGAAAAAGCGATCCATGAACAAACCCATACTTAGCGTTAAAAATCTCACCATGAACTTCGGGGGTCTCAAAGCCCTTGATGATGTGAGCATCGCCATTGAAAAAGGGCAGATTGCAGCACTCATCGGTCCAAACGGCGCTGGAAAAACCACGTTTTTCAACTGCATCACCGGTATTTACGAACCCACAAAAGGGGTTGTGGAAATTACCCCGCCCGGCAAAAACACCCAGAGCCTTCGGGGACTCAAACCCAATTATGTTACGGAACGGGGCATTGCCAGAACCTTTCAGAATATACGGCTGTTTCACGGCATGACAGTGCTGGAAAATGTGATGATCGGCCGTCACTGCCGGCTGTCTTCGGGCATCATCAAGGCTATGCTGCAGCCCCCCAGCCAGAAGAATGAAGAACAAAAAGCCGTTACAGACAGTTATGAAATTCTGGAAAAGATCGGTCTGGCAAAATATGTGAACGACATGGCAGTCAACCTGCCCTATGGGGCCCAGAGACGTCTGGAGATCGCCAGGGCCCTTGCCACGGATCCTTTTTTACTGCTGCTGGATGAACCTGCCGCCGGCATGAATCCCCAGGAAACAAAGGAGCTGGATGATCTGATCCTCTGGCTGCGGGATAATGAGAACCTGACCATCCTGCTCATTGAACATGACATGAAACTGGTCATGAGCCTTTCCGACTGGATCCATGTGGTGGATTACGGCAAAAAAATTGCCGAAGGCACACCTGAGGATATCAAAGCCAATTCCGATGTTATCAAAGCCTACCTGGGAGAAGACTCAGACGATGCTTAAACTCACCGACGTACACACCTATTACGGAAATATACATGCCCTCAAGGGAATTGACATTGCAGTGGAAGAAGGAGAGGTCATTTCTCTTATCGGCGCCAACGGGGCCGGCAAATCCACCACCCTGATGACCACCTGCGGCATCGTGCCGGCCAAAAAAGGCAGTATTGAATTCAACGGGGAAGACATCACCTATATGCCCCCGGATGAGATCGTGAAAAAAGGTATTTGCCAGGTGCCGGAAGGACGAAGGATATTTCCCTACCTCACGGTTGCCGAAAACCTGGATATGGGGGCGTTTTTGCGTAATGACACGGAAAAGATCAAACAGGATCTGGACTATGTGTATGCGTTGTTCCCCATCCTGGCCAACCGGAAAAACCAGGCCGGAGGCACCTTAAGCGGCGGAGAGCAGCAGATGCTGGCCATATCCCGGGCTATCATGTCCCGGCCCAAGGTGCTGCTGCTGGATGAGCCCTCCCTGGGGCTGGCCCCCATTGTTGTAAAACAGATTTTCAAGATTATCGGAAAAATCAACCAGGAAAACAAAACCACTATTTTTATTGTGGAGCAGAACGCCAATCTGGCCCTGAAAGCTGCCCACCGGGGGTATGTCATGGAAACCGGAAAAATAACCATGACAGACACCGGCGCAAATCTGCTCAGCAATGAAGATATTAAAAAGGCCTATCTGGGGATATAGTCTTGCAGATCACAGATCTTTTTTCAGGTTGATAAATTCACTGCGTTTAAATCCGAGTTTCTTGAAAAAGGACAGTACATCAATGGAATCCCACATCACCGATGAATAGATGGATTTTACACCTTTTTCCTTGTAAATATCACAGATCCGGTTGGCAAGTTTCAGACCCAGTCCCTGGCCCATATAATCGGGGTGCACGCCAATGGCCATTATCCATGCACTTTTGCGAATGCCGAATCCTGCATACAGGGTAGTGGAAATCATATACCCCACCACTTTATTATTTACTTCCGCCACCAAACTGGTTGTACCGTTCCCATCGGAGACATGCTGTTTCACCAGTTTCGAAAAATCAACATTGGCATCTTGCTGGGAAATGGCGGCCCGTATATCTTCTATTGCCTGGGCATCTTCCAGGCGAATTTCTCTGATGATAAGTTCTTCCACAGAACCCTCCCTGTTATTCAACTTTTATGATTTTTACTGTGTGACCAACCCAGTTGGGCGGAAGGTAAATCCTGCCGCTGTTGCCCGAGGATTTCACCTCTTTTTCAATCATTTCTTCCCCGTATACTTCAAATTTCACCCTGGCCTGTGGAGCAGACTTTTTGTCTGAAGATTCCAGAATGGTATCTGTTTTACCTTTATCAGCCATATATAGTCCTAATTTAGAATAACACCCATGTCCTGGCGGGCACAACAAAATATGAAAGCTTTTAGCTGTTAGGTGTTAGCTTTTAGTTGAAAGCTGACGGCTTTCATATAAACCAAAAAAATCTTGTGCCTGCTTTGTACGATCATCAATGTATGCGCCATTTCTGTATACATATATCTATTTTATAGCGACATTATATCCTTTGACAGATTTTTTCAACTCCAAAATGTGGAATGCTGCTTGAAAAACACACAGGCAGGGCAGTCTTCTGAAGACTGCCCTGCCTGGTAAAGAGGACTTGTAATTAATTTCAAATTATCAAATCAAGGGGTTATACACAGCACTTTTCATTATCAGATACCGGATGGCCAAATCTCCTGCACATACCGAAGCCAGGCGCAGAAAGATCAGAAACCCGTTGGTATTGCCCCCCCACATGATCAAGGTGAAAACCAGGGGTACCAGAATGGCCAGCACACCCACCCCGATATAGGTGATCCGCTTCAGATCGCCCTCCAGCATTTTCCGGATGGAGGCTTTGGCAGCCTCGCTGGAGTGCCAGGTCCCCCATGCATACAGAAGGATACACAGAAAATAGATCAGAAAAAAAGTTGCTGCCCAGACTTCCATGCCCGAGGCAACCGCTGCCTTATCGGACAGGGCAAACATGAACTGCAGCAGCTGGTGACCAACCCAGATCCCTGAAATAATGGACAACGGCAGCACAATAGTGGAATTCCATGCCGGCAGGGCCCGAATCACGTTCATGGTGGCAAACCCGTGTGAAATGATCAACAGACACAAAACGCCCATAATAAAATTAAATACCATGTTAAAACCGCCGGGGGTGATTATCTGCAAGAAACCCAGGACGGCAAAAACGCCGATAATCCAGATTCCCCGTGACAATTCCGAAGTATTGGGCTTCATGATCATACGCCAGGCCCGTTTGGGGTTGCCCAGATACAGCATGTGGATCAACCCTCCCAGCACCAGGGTGATGAGCCATCCCAGAACAATCCCGGGCCGGAAACTGTAGAACAGGGACATGAAATACAGGCCGGCCCCGATCTCGGAAAAAAAGAAGGCCAGCCACAGGAAAATACCTTTGTCATCGATCCACTGCCGCTGTCGGGTGGGGCTGATCATCCACTCATAGGGCTTGATCCCGGAGCCGTCAGACGGAAACATGGTTTCAACTAAGTCTTGGTGTTTATCGTTCATGGTGTCACCCTCCTGTTTTAGGCTTTGTATATCTTGACGGCAACCGCGGTTTCCATGTTACCGGCAACCGGGTCGAAATATTTGAGTTTTGACGGCAGCAGCTTGCAGAAATTGGCCCCCTTGCCCTTGGCAATGGGCCGTCCATCCGCCCACAGGCCGCCCTGGCCGGCGATACCGATCACCTTGGGGCTCTGGGCTTCCATGGTCTTGACAATTCCTTTTTCCTTGACCCCGTATTTGTTCTCGATCCAGATAATATCCCCGTCTTTGAATCCTTTTTCCTTTGCCATGGTAGTGTTCAAGGTGATGGTGAAGGTATAGGGACACATCTGGGAGACTTCATCCACATATGGATTCTGGAAGGTGGTATTGTTGGTGTGCAAAATATCTCTATAGGAGAAAGCCAGCAGGTCAAACTCATTGTCCAGATCCTTGTGGGATTCCGGCCAGAACCAGCTGGGCAGCGGGGTATACTGATCCATATCCATCTCAAGTTTTTTGTAATCGAAATCGGTTTCCTCGAAGATCTTTTCCAGGGCCCGCCGGTCATGGATCAGGTATTCCATGTAGACCGGGCATCTGGAGTCGATCTCCCACCGCCAGTAGACATCTTCGATGGGTTTGTGCCAGGTGGCATACCCCTGTTCTTCGATTTTTTCCTTGTCAGGACCATACACCCATTTGAGAACCCGTTCGCCGATCTGTTTCCAGTCCAGTACCTCACCGGGCTTGATCTGCAGTTCCGGATCCTCGATTCCGTAATAATCATTGAGCTTGGCGTTGAATTTGTCCAGCACGCCCACCCGGTTGGCCACATCAATGTAGACATCCATAAAGAATCTGGATTCACCGATGGGTTTGGCTACCGGTTTCTGCAGGTGTACGTACCAGTCTTCATAAGAGGGGGAACCGGAAAAGAAAAACGCATCGATCTCGGAAGACCAGCAGTCTTTTTCCAGATAGGAGACATCCGGCAGAATCAGGTCACCGATGGCCTGGTCGGTCTCGTTAACCCACAAATCCATCTGCACCACAAAACAGTCCTTGAAGTTCTTCACTGCCGTATCCCAGTCAGAATTGCTGATCACAAAATTGGCGGAGATACCGAAGATCATCTCCGGTTTGGACTTCATGCCCAGTTTTTCATGAATGTAATCCACCTCTTCCACATAGGGGATATGGGACAGGGTGCAGTGGGTCCACACATCCACACATCCCATGTTGGTGGCGGGATAGCTGGGGGCATGAACCGGCCATGGATCGTGGGAGTAGAAAACCGAGGGCACGATCACCCCGTCGGTGCCCACGGAACAGGTCTGTTCATAATGCCCGCCCGGATAGGCCCGGCGGATGGCCGGCCATCCCAGGGTGCCGCCGGGAACGTCTTCAGCCCCCACCAGCTGGCTCATCAGGTCAATGGCCGCCACCTGGTGAATCCCGTTCGTATGGCCCTGGGATCCCCTGAAGGTGACCGAAGATACCGGCCGGTAGGGAAAGGTTTTGCCTTCAATGGTGATGGTGGAGCCGATCTGGGCGTTGTCCACCCAGCCCTTGGCCACTTCCAGGATCTTGGCGGCCGGCACGGTGGATATGTCAGCAGCCCATTCCACAGTAAACTGTTTCAGGTGTTCCTTGAACGGCACAAAACAGGGACGGACCTTTTCTCCGTTGTATTCGTATTCGCCGTCCAGGGCCAGATCCTCCCAGGCAGCCGAGGTGTCGTCATATTCTTTCACCTTGCCGTCTCTGGTATCATACACCATCGGTTTGTCGCTTTTTTCATGGCGCAGGTAGGTGCCGTCATCTTTGATCAGGTACACAAAATTGGTTTTGGCCTTCAGATACAGCTCATCCATCTCTTTTCTGATGTTCACGATGTAATTGGCAATGGCAAGCCCCACAGCCGTATCCGTGCCCGGCAGGATGGCCAGCCACTCCGTGGCCTTGCCCCCGGCAAAGTTGCCCATGGGATCAAACACGATTTCTTTGATGCCCCGGCGGATAGCATCTGCCCGCAGCCTTGCATTGGTCATGGCAGAGTGTCCGGAACCGGTGCCCTTGCTGGAGCCCCATTTCAACACATATTTGGTGTACCGCCAGTCCGGCGCAATGGACCAGGCCCCGTGAATCAGGCCCCCCAGCATGTGGCAGGCGTTGCCGCAGTGCAGGCTGCCCCCGCCGATAATGAAGTTGCCGTTGTTTTTAACCCCGTAAGCCTGGGCATAAAAATAGGGATGGTTGTGGGGACCGTCGGATGCCCGCATGGTCTGGTTGGTAAACAGGATTTTGTTGGGATCATCCTCCATGATTTTTTTCATCTTGGTGGAAATGATATCCAGGGCCTCATCCCATTCAATCTCTTTCCATTTGGGGTCCACGCCGATCCCTTTTTCCGGATTGGTTCTGAGCAGGGGTTTTTTAATGCGGTTGGGGTCATGGTAGTACATCAGACCTGCCGCGCCTTTGCCGCACAGACCGGCACCGGTGCCGCCCATGGTGGATTCCTTGATGCCCTCGATTTTTACCGGCACCCCGTTCACCACCCGGACCTTTGCACCACAGCCGCAATAGCATACGCCACAGGTGGTATTTACCCATTTGTCTTCCCAAATTTCATCTGTCTTATAGGTCATAACGCCTCCTGTTTAATCAATGTAATAAACGGCCGGTTCCGTGCCGAATTCTTTTCTGAGCTGTTTGCCTTTTTTCTCCATGATCATCCGGTTGATCTCACTGTTGGGATCATCCAGGTCTCCGAAGACCCGGGCGTTCACCGGACAGATATTGACGCAGGCGGGGGTGGCATCTTCATCTTTCCCCGGGGTCAGGCCTTTTTTCATACCGTCTTCCAGCCGTTCCGTACAAAAATTGCACTTGACCACGGTACCCAGCTTAAATGGGTAGAGTTTTTCCCCGATAATTTCCATCTCGGTTTTGCCCTGGCCGGGAAAGTATTCCCGCTCTTTCACTTTTTCGTCATAATAGGTTCTCTGCTGGTATGGGCACGATACCATACAGGCCCGGCACCCCACACATTTTTCATCATCAATGGCCACAATCCCGTCTTCTCTGACATAAGTGGCGCCGGTGGGACAGGCTTCCACACAGGCGGCATCGGAACAGTGGTTGCACAGAATCGGATATATCAGCTTGGAAGAAGTGGGAAATTTTCCGCTTTCTCCGATCAGTACCCGGTTAAAGAATACACCGGGAGGCAGAAAATGCTCTTCCTTGCATGCAATGGTGCATCCCCAGCAGGCAATACACCGCTTTACGTCGATTACCATTCCCCATCTAGGCATAACAGCTCCTTCTTATCTTATTACGTTATCCTTATATTGACCCTGGTACAATGCACTATAGATCAATCATCTGCACTTGTTCAAACCCTCTTTGCGCACAGATTTCATTGGCTGCCAGTTTTTTACCGGAAAAATAATCTGCCAGGGCCTCCACCACGGGTGCGATGTCCAGCAGCCCGGACATTTTTGCAAACGCCCCCACCACAACCGTATTGGGGATGGGCAGCCCGATTTCTTCCATGGCAATGCCGTTGGCATCAACCACTGCCAGTTTTCTCAAATTTTCATGGCGGACATCGTCGGTATTTTTTTTGTCGTTGAGCAGCATCATGCCGCCGGGCAGCAGTCCGGCAAACACATTGGCCGCTTTTTTCTGGGACGGGTCCAGCACCACCAGAATGTTGGGATTGTAAATCTGGGTCTTTTCCCGCACCGGTTTGTCTGAAAACCGGCCGAATGCCGTCACCGGTGCCCCCCGGCGCTCAAATCCGAACATGGGAAAGCTGGCGCCGTACTGCCCGGTTCTGGCAAATGCATTGGCCAGAATCTTGGAGGTGGTCACCACCCCCTGTCCTCCCCTGCCATGAAATCTGACTTCACTCATCATGATGCTTCTCCTTGGTCTTTTGCAGATACCGGCAGTTGACATTCCGCTTCCAGAACACTCAGCCCGCCCAGCAGGCAGTATTCATACTCCACATCATCCTGAAGAATTTTAATATCCGCCTCTGTCATGTGGTTGAATTTTTTCATCAGCTCCGTATAGGTACTCACAGGCTTGGGTTTCTTAACGGTTTTGGTCATGCGGATCCTGCCGTTTTCCGCTTCCCACAGAGGAAAGTAATTGGTCTTCACTGCCCGCCGGCAGATTTCAATGGTATTGGCCGGATCAGCTCCCCATCCTGTGGGACAGGGGGCGAACACATGGAGAAAACAAAATCCCCGCTCCTTGGCCTCTTTGGCCTTGAGCAGTTTTCTGGCCAAGTCCTCCAGGTCACTGAGGGTGGCAGTGGCGGTATAGGGAATCTTATTCATGGCCATTTTAAGCCCCAGATTCATGCGCCGCAGATTTTTGCCCTTGTGGACCGACCCGTAGGGTGTGGTGGTGGTGGTGGCACCAAAAGGGGTGGTACCGCTTTTCTGGATACCGGTGTTCATATACCCTTCATTGTCATAACAGATATAAATAAAGGGTTCGTTCCGTTCCGCAGCCCCGGACAGGTTGCCGAAACCGATGTCATTGGCAGTGCCGTCCCCGTTGAAACACACCACCGTGTTATCGATGCCGGCCTTGCGGTAATACCGCGCAAGACCTGTGGCATTGGCTGCAGCACCGGTCATGAGAGTGCCGAAATAGGACAGGGTATGCCAGGACTGGTTGTTTTGTCCCAGCAGTACAGGTGCGGAGCAGGACGGGGTACCGGTGATAACGATATCATTTCCCAGCACCCGGGGGATAAAGCGCAGCAGCAGCTCCAGGCCGCAACCCGGACAGAATGCCACCCCCTTTGAAAACGGATCATCATGCTTGAGATAATCCAGTACTTTGGTCAGTCGGGCTTGTTTTTTTTCCGCCATGTTATTTTCCCCCCTTTGTATTGGCATCCGGATAAGATACCCAGGTGACCTCGGGCACATCTTTGCCGTCAGCCAGATCACGGGTCATCTGGATCATCTTTTCCACATTGGTTTTGGTGATATCGGTGTTGGCGATACCATCGATAAAGCTGACCAGTTGTGCACCATCCAGCCGGGTTTCAAAAGCTTTGAGCTCCGTATAAATGGGACCACCGTCAAAACCGAATGCAAGGCTTCTGTCCACCACGCCCACGGCTTTTTTGCCCTTAAGGGCCGCCACCAGGGCCTGGTGGGGAAAGGGTCTGTACATGCGCATCTTTACCAGACCGATGCGCACCCCTTTTTCCCGCTGGTCATCAATCACCGATTTGATGGTGCCGCACATGGAGCCGGAACCGAGCAGCACAATGTCTGCATCATCACACCGGTATTCTTCCACCTGCCCGCCATAGGACCTGCCGAAAATACTTGCAAATTCTTTGTCTATTTCTTCGAACTTGGCTTTGGACCGTTCCATGGCGGTCACATGTTTGTGGCGCAGTTCCATATAGCCCCCCAGGATACCGTGGGAACCCACCCCAAGTTTCTGGCCCGGGGTCAGCACGGTGCGTCTGGGCTGGTCTTTGAGCACCGACAAAAACCGGTCCACGGTTTCCTGCTCCGGAATATCCACGCCTTCGGACAGATAGGACAAAAAGAACCCGTCATAATGAACCATGACCGGCAGCTGGATATCATAATCCTCGGCCAGACGGTAAGACTGGAGCACCAGGTCCAGCACCTCCTGGCAGTCTTCGGCAATCAGAAAAATCCAGCCGGCGTCCCGGGTGGAAATCATGTCCTGCTGTCCCGAAGAAACAGCTATAATACCAGGTGTTTCTCTGTTCACATTGACCATGACCACAGGAGCTCTGGCACCGGCCACAGCCAGCACCGCATCATACATGAACACCAGACCCCAGGAGGATGAGGCGGTAAACACCCGTCCCCCGGCCAGGGAGGCTGCCATGACCGCATTCATGGCCGAGTTCTCCCCTTCCACGGTGATCAGTTCGCAGTCCATTTCTCCGGATGCATGGAAGGTGGAAATCTGTTCAATAACTTCGGTCTGAGGAGTGATGGGATAGGCAGCCACCACATCGGGCCGGGCCAGTTTGGCAGCAATGGCAGCAGCAGCATTTCCGGTGATAACCTTGATCCGTGATGGTGTTGTGGTGGTATTCATGATACAAACTCCCCTTCTGAAATCATGGTAATGGCCCCCTTGGGGCATTCCTTTGCACAGATGCCGCAGCCTTTGCAGAAATCCAGGTTTGCTTCAAAATGTGTATCTGATTGCATTTCCATGACCTGGATGGGGCAGTAAATGGCGCAGAACCCGCAGAAAATGCATTTTTCTTTGTCTACCACCGGCCGTTTGGTCCGCCAGTCACCGGTGTCGGTGCACATCAAAGGATCGCCGGCATCCGACCATGGCCCCTCATGTTTGAAATAGTGATTTGATGACATGTATCCCTCCCCTTTTTGCGAATAAAATGACCCTGAATATACTGCTTTATCGTATCTATTTCATAGCCATAAAATAGCGGTAGTTCGATTGCATTGTCAAGCAAAAAATTGTGGTGGTATAAAAATTTTCTTGAAATTGGACAATAAGAAATAGGACTTACCCCGATAAACCCGGTTATTAGATTTTCTATTTAGTTGATTAGTCAACTAAATAGAAAATGCAAAGCCCGGCGCCTGTTTTCTGTGAATGGATGTAAAAATATCTGAAAAGACATGGGGAGCAGCACCTGGAAAAACCACTCCCCGTTTTTGGTCATACCTGCTCTATATGAATTTTCTGAACGGCTCCAGCCCGGTACGTTCAATCATTTTTCCCAGACGTTCCCCAGCTTTTGCCTCATTTTTGTAGCAGGTGATCACATTTGCCACCGCAGCCATCACCTGGTCATCATCCAGGCCGGTGACCAGTTCTTTGCCTATCCTGGGCACCATGCCCACATTTCCGCCGATGGTAATGGTCCAGCCTTCGGCAGATCCGATCAGCCCGACATCCCGGACCCAGGATTCGGCACAGCTGAGTTTACATCCGGATACTGCCATCTTGAATTTTCCGGGCAGTTTTGCTGCATGATACTGTTCATCCAGCTTCATGCCGATACCCAGCGCATCCTGTTTTCCCAGTTTGCAGAAAGTGGTTCCCGGACAGGTGCGGATACTTCTGACACAAAGCCCGACTGCAGCCCCCTTGTCCATCCCCAGATCTTCCCACACCGCATCGATATCCGCTTCTTTCAGTCCCACAATGGCCACACGGGCGGCACCGGTAATCTTTATGGCTTTGGCATTGTATTTTTCCGATACATCCGCGATCCTGCGCAGCAGATCCGGGGTTACGATCCCGCAGGGAATGTGGGGGGCAATGGCGTAGGTTTCATTGTCATTTTGGGGGATAGCCCCTTTTTCTCCAAGTTTCAACATAATTTTCTCCTGATGCTTTCTGGTTGTATTTTCAGATAAACTTAGAGACCGCACAAGATTTTGTCAAGTCTGCAGGTGATAACTGCTTGTATAAACCAAATCCGTTGTTATTGTATTTGTTACAACCAACTGAAACCTGATTAAAGGAGGCAATCCATGAACAAAAACGAGCTGTGCGATAAAATCAGATCCCTGTATCCTGAAATAGGAGAATGCGGTATTGATGTGAATGTGGATTATGATGATGCAAATGACCGCTGGACAGTGTATCTGAAAAAAGACAAAAAAGAGCTCAAAACCTTTCTTGAGCCCGGCGATGCCGACCTGTGCATAAAAGGAAAGCAATGCGTGAGCCTGGGCATTGAAATCAACCAGCTGAAAGACAGCATCGACAGAATGCCGTGACAGTGCACCCCTGCAGATAAACCTGAAACCCCTTTTTACGGAGACATTGTCTCACGCTTTTGGATCGTATATTCCACCTGGACCCTGCCTTTTTTCTGATCTTCAAGTCTTATGGTTGTCGGATGCAGGGCAATCTGGGCAGTCATACTGCCGGAAGCTGTAATACCATCCAGAAACAGGGGTTCTGTAAACAGGGTTTCCATATTTTTGAGAACCTGATGGGGGCCGATGACGCTGATCTTTGCCGGTGATGTTATTGCCCGGGTCATGATCAGGTCCGGGGAAAGCCGGCCGGTCCAGGAAGGCTGAACGGAAAGCTCCCTTTTGACCGGTACATCAACAAGCACCTCGATCAAAGAAGGCTCGATATCTTTGACCACAATGCCCGGAGGCAGCGCAACATCGTTGCGGCTGACAGCCAGTTTGTTGATGCCCGGCACAGTATTGGTCAGGTTCAGTTTGACAGTGATCCGGTCAGGCTGCAGAGATCTGATCAAGGGCCTGGAACCACTGAGCAGAAGCTTGACATTGCTTGCTGTAGAGGAAAATATTTCCATATTCTGGTCTGATTTGATAAATTCCACCGGAATATCATGGGTGGCAAGGGTTTCCATTCCCCTGGAAAAACTGAGCCACAGCCCGGTTACACAGATCAGACAGATGGCTGCGGCAGCGGCAAGTTCCCGGGTGTGCTTTTTTACACCTTTAGCAGAAGTATCATCCCCGGCATGTTTGAAGAGCAGTTTTTCAAGGACTGTGCTGTCATTAATATCATATACACGGTTGTCCTTGACCAGGGTGATTTTGCCGCGTTCTTCTGAAACCACAATTACCAGGGCATCGGTTTGTTCGGTCAAACCAATGGCTGCCCTGTGGCGTGTACCAAAATAAGAGGGCAGATCTGTACGCTTTGAAAGGGGCAGGATCACACCGACATCCGTGATCCTGTCTCCTTGAATAACAGCCGCACCGTCATGGACCGGATTGTCTTCCCAGAAAATGCTGACCAGCATCTCTTTAGAAAGTTTCCCCTGCCAGACGATCCCCTTTTGCACAACACTTTCCAGCTCCCTGTTCAGGGGAAGAACGATCAATGCCCCGATTTTTTTTCTTGCCAGTTCATAAACGCTTTCAACAATGATACCCACAGGGGTTTTGCGCTGATACCGCGGGATACCCCAGAAAAATGATTTCAAATCTCTGGTCTGAAGCACGGAGGATATTTCATTGCGGAACACAATAATAATAACCAGGGCAGCACCGGCAATAACCCCCTGCATGGCCCAGCTGGTGACAACCAGTCCCATGGAAACAGCCACCTGCCTGAGAACCCACAAGACCCCCATGGCAAAAAGAACCCGCAGTACATTGGTTCCCCGGAAAAGTACGTAAAGCCTGAACAGGATGTAACTGTTCAATGCTATATCAAAAAACCCCTGCCACCCGATACCGAAAAAGTGATAAAAAGACTGTCCCATGGGCGGTCAGTCAACAATACTGAATCTAAGGGTTTTCATCAGATTTTCCTGACCGTCAACAACCTCAACCCGCCAGGGTCCTTTATCAGCATCCCTGAGCTGCATGCTGCTGAAAGAAGACCATTTGGGAGGATTGAGCACCAGTTTTGCATTGGATATCAAACGGTCCTGCCTGTACCACCGGTGATATACTATGGTTTCTCTGGGCACCGGATCAAAAGCGGTAAAACAAAATACCCTGCCCAGGGAAATCGAAAAAACCACAGCCTGGTTCACGGGTTTGAACCTTTCAATGGCTTCACACATTACTGCCTGGACCAGCACCGGCTGAAGCAGCACAGTTTGTTCTTTTGAAAGCGGGTTTTCTGACAGCGGATTCTGGGCCCGGGCAGGGGGGGGGGTAGAAAATAATGCTGCAGACAAAAACAGCAGCATAAAGATCAACCTGAAAGAAAATGGTTTCATGTCCGTGATGATACCTGCAGATCAGCTTTTTTTCAAGACTGAATCTTTTTATGTATCTCTGGCAGGCTGAAGAAATCATCACAAATCTGTCAGTTCCGTAAAAGATATTCCCAACTCTGATAAATTTTTGGTAATATCTTTTCTGCACATATACAAAAACCATTTTGCACAAAGGTCTGCCCATGAAACCACGCGTTATCATACTTGCCACCGGCGGCACCATAGCGGGAATCAGCCATGCACCTGCACAGGCCGGATATGCCTCCGGACAGGTAACCATCCGGCAGATGATCCAGTCGGTCCCGGATCTGGATCATCTGGCGGGGGTTACAGGAGAACAGATCAGCAACGTGGGGTCCCAGGACATGTCTTTTGACATCCTGATGGATTTGACCTGCCGCATCAACGAACTGCTGGGCCAAAAGGATATCCACGGCATTGTGGTGACCCATGGCACCGACACCATGGAAGAAACCGCATTTTTTTTAAACCTCACCGTGAACAGCCCCAAGCCGGTGGTGGTGACAGGGGCCATGCGGCCTGCCAACGCCATTTCTGCTGACGGTCCTTTGAACCTTTTCAATTCAGTGGCAGTGGCAGCTGATCCTGATGCACAGGAACGGGGGGTACTGGTGGTCATGAACGACAGGATACACGGGGCACATTCTTTGACCAAAACCAACACCACATCTGTGGAAACCTTTCTGTCCCCGGTGAACGGCCTGGTGGGCACTGTGAATTACGGTAAAACCGTGTATTTCAGATTTCCATTCCGGCGCCACACCTTTTTGAGCCGGTTTTCGGATCTGTTCTGCACCAAAAGCCGGGTGATGCTGCCCAGAGTGGATATTGTGTATGCCTGCATCGATATGCCGCCGGATCTCCTTGATTGTTGTGTGGCTGGCGGGGCTGAGGGGATCGCCATTGCCGGAGACGGCAACGGCAACATGAACCAGGCCACCATAAAAAAAGCGGCACATATGGCCGGCCGGGGTATTTTCATTGTCAGAAGCTCCCGGGTGCCCACCGGCACTGTGGGCAGAAATGTTGAGGTAAATGATGATGCCTGCGGATTCATTGCTTCAGATGAACTCAACCCTGCCAAGGCCCGGATTCTGCTCATGCTGGCCTTGGCGGAAAAAGTCGATCACAAAGCGGTGCAGCAGCTGTTTTACACCTATTAGCCGATATCATCCAGGGGCAGGTAAACCCTTGTGCCTTCGGGCAGATTGGAAAAATCTGTTATGGTATTTCCGGTTTTGACATGGCCCGGCGGCAGAAAATATACTGTATCAGGATCCTTGTATTTTTGGCCGGCAATGCCATAGGCGGTCATGGCATCAGTGATGAGAAACGGCCCTTGATATCCTATGATCAACTGTGTTTTTTGGGGCAGATCATCCCAGTCCGGAATGCGGGAACCCGAATAAATCATGCCGGAAGGCAGAAAATAAATGGTGGAATCAAAGCGGTAGGCAGGACCTGCATGGGACCAGGCGGTCATGCGGTCGGTGATGACCTTTACCGGGGTTTGGGAAATCTGTATATGGTCTTTTTCGATTTTCTGGTCAAGCAGGACCTTTGTGTTGACGGGCAGCAGGTGCCACCCGATGGTATCTTTTATCTGATTTCCTGCCAGAATGCGGCCGTTGGGAAGTACATAGGCTGTTGTGCGGCTGTCATAATCCTCCCCTGCTATGGACCAGGCGGAATTATTCTTTGAAATGAGGTTGGATACCGGTGCGGTGGCCGCCACTTTGGCAACTGCCGGCTGTTTGCCGTAAAACAGCTTCGCCAGATACGGGTCGGGCAGCAGCCGTTCGGTCCTGACATCCGGATCAAAATCCAGGGTAGGCCCCAGCCCGGCTCTGGATCTGTCAAAATTCTTGGCACAGCGTTTTCTGCCCCTGTGATCCTTTGGAAACCAGGGATTGGGCCTGCCAAAGGCTATCTGGCTGTGGGTGAGCACGGCAGTATCATCCAGATGGTAAACACTTTGCAGGATATCAATGAGCATGGCAGCGGACCGGTACTGCTGCTCTGTCAAAGGAGCGGAGTGATATCCCACAAGTTCGATGCCGATGGAAACAGATGACACATCCTGTTTCCCCTGCCACATGGAAAGTCCGGCATGGTCGGCCCGGTACTGTTTGTCCATGATCCGGTAGGTGTGCCCGCTTCTGGCAATCACGTAGTGGGCATGTCCCCCGGGTGTTCTGTGGCCGCTTTTAAACTGTTTTCCTTTGGAAACCACCCGCAGCGTGGTGGACAGTCCCAGTTCCGAGGTGTGAACAATGATATACCGGGTTTCGGTGCGCCGGATCTTTTTAAACTTTTTGTTCAGCCTGTTTCTGTGGTCTATGATGGCATTTTGAAACTGCTGATAATCAGAACGGCTGTATGCAGAACAGGCACCGGTTACAAAAAGACCCGTTACAAAAATCACAAGCGCCCACACCGGGATCAGCCATGCATATCCTGTGTTTTGTTTCATCACACCTTAAACTGTCCCACCATCTCCCCGAGCCGGGCCGCCAGTTTGGCCAGATCTTCAGAACTTTCATTCACCTGGGTGCTGCGGTCTGCCATATCAGCAGCTGACTGGTGGACATCCGTGATATCTTTTGTAATTTCATCGGCCACAGCAGAACTCTGGCCCACATTCTGGTTGACCTCTTCAATACCTGAGGAAGCCTGACCGATATTGCGTGCAATCTCACCGGTGGCAGCAGATTGTTCTTCCACAGCCGTGGCAATGGTGGCCACGATCTCATTGACTTCCCGGATCACCTGGGAGATGTCATTGATACCGGTCATGGTGCTGTCAGAGCTTTCCTGGATATGGTCAATTTTTGACTTGATATCCATGGATGCTTCCGAGGTCTGCTTGGCCAGTTCCTTGATCTCATTGGCTACCACGGCAAACCCTTTGCCCGCCTCCCCGGCCCTGGCCGCCTCAATTGTTGCATTCAAAGACAACAGGTTGACCTGCTCGGAAATCTCGGTAATGGTTTCCACCACCTTGCCGATGGACTGGGCTGCCTGGCTCAGCTGCTGCATTTTTTCTCTGGAATCGCCTGCCTTTTCCACGGCATTGTCTGAAATGGACCTGGCTTTTTCCGCATTCTGTGCAATTTCGCTGATGGTGGCATTCATCTCATCAGCTGCAGTCGCCACTGTGTTGAGGTTGGTACTGGATTCTTCCATGGCTGCGGAAACCGAGGTCATATTGGCGGTCATCTCTTCTGCAGCCGCTGCCACGGTACTGGCTTTTTCCGAGGTATTTTCCGCCCCGGCGGTCATCTGTTCTGAAATCGAGGACAGCTGTGTGGCTGAGGAAGAAAGGGTATCCACGCCCTGGGAGATATCGGTGATCATGGTCTGGAGCTTTTCCATAAATGTGTTGACCGCTTTTGATAAAATTCCTACCTCGTCCTGGCTGGTCACTGCCAGACGTTTGGTGAGATCGCCTTCACCTGTGGAAATATCTTTCAATCCCGAGACCGCAGCGTTGACGGGCCTGGTTATGGTTCTTGCAGCAAATGCCAGACATATGCCCACCACCACCATGGCGATCAGGCCCACAATTACATTATACAGGGTCATTTGCCTGACATCAGCCATGAACTCCGACTGGTCCTG
>JAABUB010000025.1 GCA_011389575.1 Desulfotignum sp.
AAGGGCCCTGCGGGTACCCACAAACACCGCAAGCTTCTTTGCCCGGGTGATGCCGGTATAGATCAGGTTGCGGAACAGCATCTTGAAATGCTGGGTCATCACCGGAATAATCACCGTCTCAAATTCCGATCCCTGGGATTTATGGATGGTCACGGCATAGGCCAGGTCCAGTTCCATGATATCGGCCTGGCGGTAGAGCACGGGCGGGACGTCAGAAGAAAAAGCGACCGACAAGGTCAGATCCGTTGTATCGATGCGGGTGATGGTACCGATATCGCCGTTGAACACGTTCAGGTCATAATTGTTTTTTCGATGAATCACCCGGTCCCCCTTCCGGAATATGCGCTGTCCCACGGTGAGCTGGGCTTTGCCCGGTGCTTGCGGGTTGGCGGCTTCCTGAATCACCTGGTTCAGATTCACCGTACCCAAAGAGCCCCTGGTCATAGGGGACAGCACCTGGATCTCCGGGGAAGGCCCGTGGTATCGGGGGATCCATTCCATATACAGTTTTTTGATGACATCCACGGCTGTCAGCCCGTAATGCAGCGAAGACCAGGGATGGACCTTCTGGAGTACTGACAGCAGTTCTTCCACCCGGTTGCCGGCTTTTGCCACCTGCTTCAGATTCACATGGGCAAATTTTTCAGGGATCTGGATCTCGGTTTCATAGGGATGCACCGATTCTTTGACCCGGAATTCGAACAGGTCCGGATCTTCCATGTCCTGGAGCACCTGTTTTTTCTCCCGCTGCATCAGGGCCTTGATACGCTGGATAAATTGCAGCTGCTCTTTTGTGGCTTCATCTGCATCCATAAACAGACAATCAATTTTTTTGGACCATACAGACGGATCCTTGAACGGGGAAGCAACCCAGGGCATTTTCCCTGCATTGATCTGGTGGGCATATTGGATGATCAAAGACTGGGCCGCCTGCCGGAAGATCTGTGTCAGCCGGAAACAGGCGATTCTGCCAGAGGCGATCAGGTCTTTGAGCACATTGCCGGCCCCCACTGAGGGCAGCTGGTCGTAATCACCGATAAACACCACCTGGCAACCCGTGGGAACCGCCTTGAGCAAAGATGCGGTCAAGGTGATATCCAGCATGGAACATTCATCCACCACCAGAAAATCCATTTCAAGGGGGGTATCTTCATTTTTTTTGAACCGGCCGTTCTGCCATCCCAGCAGCCGGTGAATGGTTTTGGCTTCTTTACCGATCACCTCTCCCATGCGCTGGGCTGCCCTGCCCGTGGGTGCCGCCAGAAGCACACGGCGCTTCATCGCCTCAATAAGTTCCACCAGAACCCGGGTGGTGGTGGTCTTGCCGCAGCCAGGGCCGCCGGTGAGAATGGACATCCCTTTGCCTGCAATACCCTGGACCGCTGCTGCCTGTTCATCGCTCAACTGCAATTGCCTGGCCCTGGTAAACAGCTTGATCCACCGGCTGATCCGGGAAATGTCCACATCCGGGGGATCGGTCATTTTTGCAATGCGCCTGGCCACATATAATTCATCAAAATACAGGGATCTGGCATAATAACAGTCCCGGGGGGCCTCCCCGTCCTCCAGAACCAGGCGCCTTCGCATGAGCAGGCGGTCAGTTTCCATGGTTTCCAGAATCTGTGCAAGAACGCCGGAAAGATCCAGTTCCAGCAATTGTCTCACCTGGTCCAGGATCTGGGAAAAGGTCAAAAAGCAATGGCCGAAATCCCTGGCTGCAGACAGCACATGCCGAATGCCGGCGGTTATCCGCTCGGGACTGTCCACAGCCAGCCCCATACTCAGGGCCACCTTGTCTGCGGAAAAAAAACCGATGCCGTAAAAATCATCGGCCAGACGGTAGGGATCTGCCATGACATTGGCAATGGCATCATCGCCGTATGCCTTGTAAATACGCACCGAAAACAAGGTGGAAATGCCATGGGACTGCAGAAACATCATCACATCCCGGATAGCTCTGTGCTCGGTCCAGGCGGCAGATATCATTTCCAGCTTTTTTTCGGCAATGCCCGGCACCTCCATGAGGCGATGGATGCGGTTTTCAAACACATCCAGGGTCTGGTCTTTAAAATGTGCAACAATTTTTTTGGCGGTCTTCGGCCCCACCCCTTTTATCAGGCCGGACCCGATATATTTTTCCAGAGCAGCGGCTGAAGCGGGTTTGTGTTCCTGGGCCCGGGTGGCAGAAAACTGGCGCCCGTATTTGGGATGCATCTGCCAGGCCCCTTCAAATGCCATGGTGGCACCGGCAAACACCCGGGTCTGGTGCACCAGCACAGTTTCGCGCTTTGCCGGCGCGTCAAAAGGCAGTACCTGAAGCACAGACCATCCATTATCAGGGTTATGAAAGGTCACCCGGTCAACCACCCCTTTCAGTTGCTCTTTGATAACCCCCCGGTCCGCGGGAATATCGGATTGTCTGTCCGGCGGGGCCTGAACCGCCGGGTATGCATAGTTCCGGTCTTCCATGCATGTCACCATATCCCAAACCAGGGTAGAGGACAAGTCCCGGAAGACACACTTTTTTTCCCTGTCGCTTAATCCTTGACAGATTTTCCGGGTAAATGGTACCTGTTTGGGAGATACTGCATTTGTCACGCCAATTTCATTTAAAGGGGGGCAGGCCATGGAAATTTCCGGGATGAAACAAAAAAATCTTATTTCCCAATGGGCCTTTGACACCCGCCCCATTCTGGGCAGGCTCCACCTGTGGCTGGAAGATGTGCGCATAGAATGGATGCGGGGAAATCCTGAAGACAAGGTTCTGGATACCATCTCTTTTACCGATGACCGTACTGAAAAAATGCTGGCCATGACCCTGGCGGTTACTGCACTGGGCACCCGGCTGTTCGGCCATTTCGGTAAGGGGGCCGGACTGGAGAAAAAACACCTCAATGTCATTAAAAAAGATGCAGACGCCATTTCCGCTTATGCCATGAGTGAAAGCCTGTGGTATCTGTCCCGGACCCTGCCGGAAAACCATGCCATCATGGTCTGTTTAGGGGAGGGCCTTATGCCCAAAGGCGGAGAAACTGCAGAAATGGGCGCCAACCCCCTGCTGGGATTCGGCCGGATCTATGCCCGGCCTCAGGTGGCAAAATTCCTGGAGGACTGTGTGTTGAAACTGATCAATGATCCCGGCTATGTGTGGGATGATTTCAGACGGGCCACAGCCAAAAAGGATATCACTGTATGGGGCGCTGCCATCGATACCCTGGAGAACACCTCCAGATTTGCCAAGGGTGAAGAAACCGGTCCCATGACCATTCTTCACCTGTTTGATCAGCCGTTGGCCATCTGCGACCAGTATGAAGGGTATATTGCCAATCTGGTGATACCAAAAAAAATTGTGGACCGGGCAGCAGAAGATTCGGTTCTCATTGATTTTTTCACCCCCAGGCATCTGGTGGTCAAAGCCATCCAGAAAACCTATCCCGGCATTCAGCCCTGCAATATCCATGTGTGGACCCTTACAGGAGAAAACCGGTCCCCCCGCATCGGACTGATCTGGGACCAGTGGAAAAATGCCGGTGCCCACCTGGTTGACGAGGCGTGGACACTGCCTTCCGGATTTACCCCGTTCACCGATTCAGGTACCTATGCCCCGACTTTGGCGGTGGGGGACTGGAAAGATGAAAACCAGGACACCCATTTATTTATTGTGGACGGATATGCTGCATCAGCCGAAGCTATCCAGGCAGCCAGCCTGGCCCCGATTCTGGATCTGTCTGTTTCCCTGGCAGTGCTCTCCTCCAAATTCAGATTCGCTGCCCACATGGATGCCGCCGCCATGAAACTGGATGCTGACAGTTCCGCTTTTGCCGGTTTGCTGCAGAAAATCATCAACCATGATCTGGATCCCGATACTGTCGCGACCTACCGGGAAAGCATTCAACTGGCCAAAAAAGCAGGGATTCCTCTGGACAAACGTACCATCAGCGCCGATGACCTGATCTCGGAAAAAAAATGGCAGTCCCTGGCAGGGGCGGGATATATGCTGCCCGACCCCTATACAGGGGCGCCGGGCGTCACACAGATTTCTGAAGACACCTATGAGGTCACAGTACGCCTGACCTCTGCCAGAGGCGACAAACGCATTACCTTTGCCTTGCGCCTGCTGGAAAGCTTTGAAGAGAGCAAGCTGGTATTCAGTCCTCTTTTGAACCGGTTTCTCAAGGGAGAGGATTTCCTGCACCGGGCTGTGAAGATTTCCGACTCCGGGCGTATCCGCAATGAATTGCAGACCCTTTGTTCAGATGCCCTGACCTATTTCGGCAACACAGTGGAACTGGAATTTGACAAAATATCCAGGGCCACCATTTCCCCGGAAAACCAGGAAAAGCTGCGGCAGATATTAACCTGGTATAAAGAAAATTATCCCATCTGGTTTGAGTGGCTGGAAATCAGGTGATCTTCTGCATCAGATGGGTTTGATATGCTTTTCATCCAGGGCCCGCTGGATGCATTCAATGGCATGCTGTTTAACGTTGGAAATATGCCGGGACAAAATTGTCCGGGCCTGGTGCACCTCTTTTTTTACAATAGCTTCATACAATTGAATATGCTCGCTGTCCACCCGGTCCATGGGGGTGACGAACAAAATATTGCCCCGGTATTTGAGATACAGCAGATCAAACAGATATTTCAGGGTATTGATCTGGATCCGGTTCCCGGACAACTGGGCCAGATGTAAATGAAATTCCATGTCTTTGAGCAGCCGTTCCTTGAGATAGATGTCCCGCACTGCTGCCAGATGGCTGTCCAGGGCTTTTTTCAACTGGTTCAACCCCCGTTTGCCAATGGTTTTAATGGTGGTTTCCAGCAGTGATATCTCGATCAGTTCCCTGAAGTCATAAATTTCTATGATCTCTACCAGGCTCACATTTTCCGTATAATATCCCCGGTTGGGTTCATGCCGGACCAGGCCCTGGAACTCCAGGTGTTTCAACGCCTGAATCACCGGAGTGGTACTCATGTTCAGCCGTTTTGCCAGATCACCGTAGGAAATTTTCTGTCCCGGAATGATCTCGTTGTGAAAAAACATCCGGCGGATGCCCATATAGGCTTCTTTTGTAAAATCTTCCTTGGTTTTTCCGGCCCCTGTTTTTTTTGTGTTTTCCATGACCGTCATCCTTATACCAAGACCAGGATAAAATCAATTAAAATTATGGGAATTATGGGAATTATGACTTGACATATGTGTGTGCACCCGGTAAAATTCTGGCATAATTTAATCAGATATTTGATCAGATTTTACCTGCCTTTGTCTGATCAAAAAAGCAAAGGAGAACCATTATGGCATTTGTATTCATGGAAGGCAACGAAGCGGTTGCCAGGGGGGCCATGGCTGCCGGCTGCAATTTTTTTGCCGGTTATCCCATCACACCGGCCACCACCATATTCAATAACATGCTCCAGATGCTGCCCCCAAAGGGCGGCACCTGCATCCAGGGAGAAGATGAGATCGCATCCATGGGATACTGCATCGGCGCAGCCATGGCCGGGAAAAAAGTGCTCACCGCCACCTCCGGCCCGGGCATCAGCCTGTACAGCGAACACATTTCCTTTGCCATCGGCAGTGAGATCCCCCTGGTGATCGCCAATGTCCAGCGATTAGGGCCCTCCACCGGATCTGCCACACGGGGGGCGGATTCCGACATCCAGTTCATGCGGTGGGGGTCCACTTCCGGCGCCCCCGTAATTGTCCTGGCTCCCAAAGATGCGAAAGACTGCCTGGAGTTGACCGTGCATGCCTTCAACTTTGCCGAAGAGTTCCGGTGTCCGGTGTTCATCGCCTCCAACAAGGAGATCGGCATGACCAAGGAAAGCTTTGATATGGACGATCTGAATTTGCCGCCACTGGTGGAACGTACCCCGTATACCGGTTCCGACCCGTATGTGCCTTTTGCCGCCGACCCGGACAAGGCCCCGCCGTTTCTGCCCATCGGGGGCAAAACCCTGGTGCGCCAGACCTCCTCCACCCACGGCCCGGACGGTTATATCACCATTGATCCCCAAATCATTGCCGACATGCAGCAAAGACTGCACACCAAGCTGAATGCAGCCATGGACCGCATCACCCTGTATGAAGAAAACATGGTGCCGGACACCGACACCCTGGTGATCTCCTACGGCCTCACCTCCCGGGCTGTGACGGATGCAGCCGCAGCCCTGGCAGAAAGGGGCCGGCCCGTATCCACATTGTCGTTGAAAACCTTGTGGCCGGTACCTGAATCCCTGCTTCTGGAAAAGGCGGCCCCGTTCAAACGGATTGTGGTGATCGAGATGAACCTGGGCCAGTATGTCAATGAAATCAAGCGTGTGCTGTGCGGCAAAAAGGTGGATTTTTACGGCCAGATGAACGGTATTCTGATTCCCCCTGCCAAAATTATGGAGGCCATTGAAAATGAATAGTTTTTTAAATACCAGCCGACCCCCTGTATTCTGCCCGGGATGCACCCATGACCGCATCACAAAATCCCTGGATGCGGCCCTGGTGAAACTGGGCATCCCGGACAACAAAACCGTGATCGTCACCGATATCGGGTGTTCGGGCCTGTTTGACACCTTTTTCAATGTCCATGCCCTGCACGGGGTCCACGGCCGGGCATTGACCTATGCTGCCGGCCTGAAGCTGGCAGACCCCTCTTTGAATGTCATCGTGACCATGGGAGACGGCGGCATGGGCATCGGCGGGGCCCATGTCCTGGCCGCCTGCCGCAAGAACCTGGACATGACCCTGATCATTTTAAACAACTTCAACTTCGGCATGACCGGGGGCCAGTATTCCGCCACCACCCCCAGTGATGCCCAGGTGGGATCCGAATTTCTCAACCAGGCGGAAATTCCCATGGATATCTGCGGCGTGGTGGAAAGTGCCGGTGCCACCTATGTGTCCAGAATTTCCGGTCATGATGACGGCCTGTCCGACGAACTGGTCTCAGCCATGCAGTACAAGGGGTTTGCCGTGGTGGAAACCCTGGGGTTGTGCACGGGAAGGTACACCAAGCGCAACCAGCTCACCCCCAAAGTCATTGACCAGATGATTGAACAAAGACCGTCCCCGGGCGGGATGATTGCCAGAAACCAGCGGCCTGAATACGGGGAACGGTACCGGCAGCTGGCAAAGGAAAAGGGGAAATTTCCCGAACCCTTTGTGGTCAAAAAGCAGTTTGACATGCCAGATGCCAGACGGCACGAAGTGGTGATCCTGGGATCAGCCGGCATGCGCATTGTCACTGCCGGGGATATGGTGTGTTTTGCCGGCATTTCCGGCGGGCTGAACGTGTCCATTAAAAATGACTACAACATCACCGTGCTCCGGGGCCAGTCGGTCTCGGAAATTTTGCTGTCCCCCGACACAATCGGGTACACCGGTATCGAGTCCCCCACCGTGGTACTGGCCTTGAGTGATGAAGGGGTGGCAAGGCGCCAGAAGATTTTTGCCGGGCTTTCTTCTGACACCTATGTGCTCAAAGAAGCCAGTGTGGCCATTCCCGACACACCGGCACAGGTGGAGGAGATCGATTTCAAGGCCATGAAGATCAAGAAGACCGACTGGGCACTGGCTTCTCTGGCTGTTCTGGCCAGCCAAAAAAGAGTGCTCAACAAAGATATGCTTGTATTTGCCCTGAAATCCCGGTTTAATGAAAAGGTGTTCAACCTGTCCATGGAGACAGTGGAAAAAATTTTGTAAGCATTGACAAAACACCCGGATGCGGGGACAGGATTTCAGGGGCGCCATGACAAAACCCGACAGCATGCGCAGAACAGCGGTTGAACCATCGCCTGGGCCCCTGCCCCCCGCCCTCCTGCTCCGGGTGTTTCTGCCCTTTGCCGGCGGGTATTTTCTGTCCTACCTGTTCCGGGTGGTCAATGCTGTAATCGCACCGGACCTGGCTGCTGATGTGGGGGTGGACCCCTCTCAACTGGGCCTGCTTACCGCCACCTACCTCATCGCCTTTGCCGCATTCCAGCTGCCCCTGGGCATTCTGCTGGACCGGTTCGGCCCCAGGGTGGTGGAAGCGGTGCTGCTGATATTCGCAGCTGCCGGAGCCGCCGTGTTCGCCCTGTCCCATACCCTCACCGGTCTGATCATGGGCCGGGCCCTCATCGGGTTCGGGGTGTCCGCCTGCCTGATGGCGGCATTCAAATCCTATGTCATCTGGTTTTCGGGCCCTGTATTGTCCCGGATCAACGGATTCCAGATGGCGGCTGGCGGCCTGGGAGTCCTGGCCGCCTTCACCCCGGTGGAATTTGCTTTGCGATTCACAGACTGGCGGGGGGTGTTCCTGGGTCTGGGGGTTCTGTGTGTCCTGATGGCGGTGACAGTGTTCACGGTAGTACCGGAATCGAAAAAAAAACCGGAGCCCGAGCCTTTTTCCCGGCAGATCCAGGGGGTTGGTCAGGTATTTAAAAGTCTCTTCTTCTGGCGGATCGCGCCGTTGACCATGTTGTCCCAGGCCGGATTCATGGCTGTCCAGGGCTTGTGGGCCGGCCCCTGGCTGCAGGATGTGGCATCCCTGGACCGGGCAGGGGCTGCTCAGTGCCTGTCCATATCCGCCCTGGCCATGATTGCCGGTTTCATCATTCTGGGATTTGTTACGGAAAAAATGGCACAAAAAGGCATCCCGGTCCTGTACTCCGCTGTATCCGGCATGACGGTCTTCATCGGCGTACTGGCACTGATGACCTTTGGCGCCCCTCTCTCTGCCCAGGTACTGATGGCATTGTTCGGATTTTTCGGCACCACCGGGATCCTGTCCTACACCGCCCTGACCCTGGGCTTTCCCGCCCGCCTGTCCGGCCGGGTCACCACCGGCATCAACCTGCTGGTCTTTCTGGGTGGATTCGGCCTCCAATGGGCAATGGGCACGGTGATCAACCAGTGGGAACCGCCCCTGCCCGGCCAGTATAACCCGGCCGGATACCAGGCCGCCTTTCTCATGGTCCTGGGCTTCCAGGTGCTGGGCCTGGTCTGGTTTTTCATCTCTCCGCTGCTGAAAACCAGATCGTCGGATCATGCAGATAACTGCCGATGAGAACCAAACGAAAAGATAGCGACAGGCTGAAAGTATTGTCAGTAAAGGTTACATCCCTGACCCGTTCCCCAGCCTTAGGTTCCAAAGTATTCATGCCACGCCTCCAATAATTTGTTTTGATTTTTCGAAGCGAGCGCCCGTTTAGGATGAAAGGGGTCAGGACAGAGTGGCAAGGAAATTCAGATACGCAGCGGGATGCCGTCCAGATAAGACAGGCTTTTGGCCCACCGGCCCATGGTGGTATCCTTGACAGATGCCATCAACAGCCGTTCCATACCAAACCCCATGCCCACCCAGGTATCGGTGATGGCCCAGGCCGCATCCAGGGGATGGGGCCCCATGGCACCGGATCCCAGTTCCAGGCCGGAAGGATGGGCCACCAGATCCAGGGTGGTGCCGTACACCGCTGAGCTTTCTTCCTCAAACCGAATATCCGCTATTCCTGCGGTGTAGGCCACCATGCCTGCCAGTTCTTTGAGCCGCTCAAGGCGCTCGGATTCAGGCGTTCCCATCTCCACCAGGTTGAGCATGGTAAATTCATTGCTGTGGCAGGCCCCGTCCGATTCCTTCCTGAAGCAGGATCCGATTTCATAAAACCGCACCGGCCGGAAATCCAGGCGGGAAAAATCCTTCATCAGGCTGTACAAACCCGCTGCCAGCATGGGCCGCAGGCACTGGGTGTGATTGATCCAGAAAATCTGTTCATTCAGGGGATGGGTCTCATCAATACCCATTTTTGCCAGGGCTGCTCTGGTGGTGATGGTCGGGGTGGTCACCTTTGCAAAGCCCTGGTCCCGCAACAGACCGTCAAGGTCCTGCGCCAGCTGAAAGGCCCGGGTTGGCCGGCGGCATGTCAGCCGGTCTGCCAGTTCTGTATGCAGGGATTTTACCTGCTTTTTTTCAATGGCCTGGAAGGCCCGGTTTCTTTGGGCAGGGGTGTGAAACCCGTCCGCCATAGTGCCGGGATCGAGTCCCAAATTTTTCAATCGGGCGGCCTGGGTGTCTGTCCAGTATATCTTTGTCATCTGTTTATCCGGATCGATTCACAGAAAAGGGACACAGCCATGACCGCCACCCCGATCTCCAGGGTGTCGTGAACCAGGTGCGGTCCCAGCATTGCTGCGGCTTCAGCAGATACCCCCAGAGGCACCCCCGGGGCCGCCACCCGCATGTCCGGCGACACCAGAGTACCGGTGATGATATCTGGAACGGGGGTGGCTTCCAGTATGAAGCGGTGACCAGACAGGGCAGTCTCCAGATCTTCTTCAATAGTAATATCGGTGGTCCGGTACCGGCCTGACACGGTTTCTTTCACCCACTCCGCAGCGCGCCTGTCCTTGTCCAGCAGAGCCACCCGGGCGCCCAGAGAGGCCAGCAGGTCTGCCCCGGCCGCCCCCACAGGACCACAGCCCAGCACCAGGACATCCCGGCCCCGGATACCGCCGGCCATCAGATCCAGGGCTGCGGCAAACCCCCTGCCCGTGGCATCGGCATTGTCTATCACCTGCCGGGCATGCAGGTCAATGGCCATAAACCGATTGTCATCCGCCATCATGAGGGCATCATATCCGATTGCAAAGGCATGGGCCACCCCGGCCACATCGGGCTGGTCCGCCACTGCTGCCCGGCATCCCAGAAAGGTCAGAATGGCGGCCACAGTATCGCTGAACCGGCTGATAATCCCCAGGCCGGCGGTCACCGGTACCACACAGATTGATTTGTCCAGCTGACGGTTCTTGAATGCCTTCTCATCCATGCCGCAGGCGTGACAGGCGATACCCAAAAGCGACCGGCCGGTTTTAATTTCCAGGTTCCGGTTGTAGTCTGCCAGGCTTGGGGTAATGTGACAGATATCATCTGGCTGCAGCCGGGTCATGATCCTGGTTCCCCTGTTCTGAATTTTCCATTGCTGACGAATCCTGCATTGCTTTTGGTTGATTCACGGCAGTTTTCACGAACCTGCCAATATCCTTTCGAATCTGCCTGTAACAGGCGCTGCGTGCGGCAGCCATGTCTTTTGGGCTGTCTGCACAAAATATCAGGGTGGCCTCCCAGCGGGACCGGCCCGGCCCATAATTGGTCAGGGCCTCACAGCTGCCGAAAAATCCGGGCTCCAGCCTTAGGGAACCGGCCCGGCCGATGATGTGTTCGCCCAGAAACCGGATACGGTCCGGGCCGGCCTGGATATGTTCCACCACCACCCACCGGCCCGAAAGCTCCCCGGAGGAAGAGGTTTCTCCCATGGGCTGCCCGGGGCAAAGTGCCTGGCCAGGGAGCTGTCCGGGTGACGTTTCCGGGCCTCGTCCGTGTTCCAATTTTTCCGTATGGGCTGAATGGTCCGGGGCCTGCCCGAAGATAGGTAACCATCCCGTACCATATTTCAATCTTTGCGTATAGGCACTCTGGACCGGGACAAACCGTTCCGCCAACAGCTGGACCATGTTGATCCCGGTGGCCCAGTACACGGCCATGGGGGTCTGGCTGGGAAACCTTGCATCGATCTCCAGCAGTTTGAGGTCTCCGTCATGAAGGATCACTTCCAGATCCATGATCCCTTTCAGATCGATTGCTTCGGCCAGGACCAGGGCCATCTCTTCCAACCGTGTGACCTGTTCGGGGGACAGGCGGGTGGGGGCGGACACCCGCTTGCAGTCATGGACTCGGTCCATGTGAAGGTCGGTGATACACAGGGACACATACTGTCCCGGCATTCCCACGACTTCAATGGAAAACTGGGGGCCTTCCAGGTATTGCTGTGCCACCAGGATATCTGGTACCCGGCCGCCGGGAAATGCGGCATAAAAGGCGGCCGCATCAGGGTACAGGCACACCCCCTGGCTGCCGCTGGCCTGATCCGGCTTGACCACCACGGGAAATCCGCACCCGGGCCAGGTTTTGGGGACCGGCAGATGCATGGTGTCAAACAGGGCGTTTGACCTTTGTTTGGAACAGGTCAGGGAATAGGCATCACTGTCAAAGGCCAGGGGAACCTTTTTTAATTGCGCCCATTTTTCCACCAGCGACAGCACCACTTTGTCCTCGATGGCCGGAATAATCAGGTCCACGCCCGGACAGTCATCCGGCACAAAGCACTTGCGGGTGAATTCAAACCGGACAAACCGGTCACATATGCCGGCAGCCGGGACATCCCAGGACTTGTCAATGACCAGGGTGTGGTATCCGGCTTTTTTTGCCAGATACACCACTTCCAATCCCTGGAGCCTGCCCCCGGCAACGGCTATGCGCATGGCACCACTTTCCCGGCGGGTGCGTGGCAAAAAAGGCCTGACCGCCGATGCATTGCCTGCCGGTGGGTCACCCAGGCCTGATAGTCGCCGGCCGCAGCCGGCACCAGGCCGCACCTGTGAAGCACTGGCACCACCTTTGCCAGGGTCCGGCCGGCTTCGGCTATATCCAGGACCGGGTTGGCCACCCCGGCCAGACCGGCCAGAGGAGGCACAATGGAGGTCACCACATTGGCACCGGCATCAAGGCGCTCTGCCAGCCCGGCCAGGCCGTCCACATCCAGGGAGGCCGGGATCAGCACATCCGGCATCACCAGGCGCATCACGGCAATGGTCACCAGTTCGTTTCCTCTTTCAGTCGTTGCAGTTCGGGCCATGGGAATACCGGTCTGGGGCACAAAACGCATCACCCGGGCCTGGTCCACTGCAAACCGTTTCATGAACGCAATGGAATCCGCCAGGTCTGCGGCGGTTTCTCCCACTCCGGTCAGGATGCCTTCTTCCACCAGCAGACCCAGGTCCCGGGCCCGGTATTTTGCAGACAGGCGGTAGTGGTAATCCTGCCCCGGCCGCAGGGTGTCATACAATTGTTCATTATGAGTTTCCTGATAACAGGCATACCAGGTGACTCCGGCCCGGCCCAGATCTGCAAGCACGTCACTGGAAACGGTACCGGGAGAAATCATCACCGGCAGATGCGTGTGCTGCCCCACCGACCGGATCATTTCCAGCCACTCCTGAATTTGAGATTGTGTCCCGCCGACAATATCCGGGTCTTCCCCCATGGTCAGGTCAATCAGGTGGACCCCGGCCGCCGCCATCTCCATGGCCGCAGACAGGACCTGTTCCCTGGTTTTGCGGTATCGTTTCAGGGAGGTGTTGGCCTGCCGGTACCGGCAGAACCGGCAGTTGTTGCGGCAATGGGTGGAAAAATACAAAAACCCGTAGAAAAACACCTGGTTGCCAAAATATCTCTGCCGCACCGCCCGGGCCGCAGCAAACAGCCGATCCGTGTCTTCGGGGTCCCGCTGTTCCAGCAGCCAGGCGATATCCGGTTTTTCAAGGGTTATTCCCTGTTCTATAGCCGTCAGAAGGGTGGTGAGTCTATCAATGTGAGCAGACATCAGGCACACGGTTTCCGGGTCGGATCTTCCAGCATGGAGCCGTGATGCCGTTTGAACCGGGTGGCGGCATATTTTTCCAGTTTCCATGCCGGTACGTTGCACACCGGACAGACCGTCACCGCCCATTTGTTTCTGATCCACCTGCCGGCTCTGCTGTTCAATGAGTTGCGGATCACAAACACCTTGTTGCAATGGGTGGTGAGTGTTGCCATATCACCGGTCACGTCAATGGTGCGGATGCCGTGGAGCTGTCCGGTACGGGACGGCCAAAGTTTGATCTTGGCGATCAGGTTGAACAGCCGAACCCGTTTCCGGTAAAACCGTTTTTTTGCAGGTTTGGTCTGTTTGTTTTGCGCTGTTGGTGCCATGTCATATAGAGAAACTGGCGGAGAGTCCGGGAGTCGCACCCGGCTGCATGGATTTAGAGTCCATGTGATCCCGTCCGATCCACCCTCCGGCTGTCACATCATCCCTTTACTCTTTTCATTTCAGGATCATATAACGGTGTCAGAGAAACAGCTGCCGGACTGGTTTTTCCGGCAATATCGATCTCCCATCTGCCATTTTTTACATATGCCTCATCCACGGGCGCATCCGCCTCGATCATGAACAGTCCCACAGCCCCGCCCAGGGTGTATCCGTAGGAACCGGACCTTACATACCCGGCCGGTTTCCCGTTCCGGAAAATGACCTCGCCATGGTGCAGCAAGGGCTCCGGATCCTTGACCAGAATTTGGGCCAGCCGCCGTTTCAATGGCCCGGCCGCTTTTTTGGCGATACACGCCTCTTTTCCGATAAAATCGCCCGGCTTGTCCAGCCGGACCGTGAAGCCAAGGCCGGCTTCGTATGGATCATCTGTATTGTCCATATCATGACCGTAATCCCGGTATCCTTTTTCCAGGCGCAGGCTGCCTAAGGCCTTCAACCCGGCATGGGTCAGGTCAAATGTTTTTCCGGCCTCCACCAGGGTGTCATACACGTGCACCGCCTGTTCCGTAGGGATATACAGTTCATACCCCAGTTCCCCCACATAGGTGATGCGCACACACAGGACCCGGCCGTATCCGATGGCGACCTTTTGTGCATGCCGGAAGGGAAAAGCCGTATTGGACAAGTCGGTGTCGGTCACCGACTGCAGCAGGTCCCGTGACCGGGGTCCCTGGACATTCACCTGGGCATAGGCCGAGGTCATGTCCGTTACAAATGCATGGGCGGTGTCCGGTATATGTCTTTGGATATAGGCCAATGCATGGCGGTGGATGGTATCGGTCACCACCACGAAAAACCGGTCTGACGAAAGCTTGGTGACGGTCAGATCCGCCATCAGCTGGCCATCTTTGTTCAAACAGGTGGTGTAGGTGATCCGGCCCGCAGGGCCATCCACTGCATTTGCGCAGATATAATCGAGCACCTTCCCGCTGTCCTTTCCCTGGACCAGGAATTTGGGCATGAATGACATATCCATGAGCACCACGTTTTCCCGGGCAGCCCTATGCTCCGCCTCCCAGAACCCGAACCAGGGCTCCCGGCCCCAGGCATGTTTTTCGATGACCGCCTGCTGCGGTGTCGGGGCAAACCAGTCCGCCCCTTCCCAGCCGCTGACATCCCTGAAATACGCGCCGTTTGCCTTCAGCCGCTCATAAACGGCCGATCTCTTGGCCCCCCGGGCGGTTTTCATGGACTGGTAGGGATAATGACACTGGTAAACCATGCCCAGGGATTCCACGGTCCGGTGCCGCCGGTATTCCGGGTTGTTCTGAAAGGTGTGCAGCCGGGCCATATTGAACCCGGTGATATCCACCTGGGGATTTCCGGTCATGATCCACCGGGCCATCATCTGTCCGAGACCCGGCCCCATGATGATCCCCACCGAATTCAACCCTGCGGTCACAAAATAGTTTTTCAGCTCCGGGGCTTCTCCGATGATGGCCTGGAGATCAGGGGTAAAGCTTTCCGGGCCGCAGAAAAACTTTTTCACGCCCAGCTCCATGGTCACCGGCACCCGGGACATGGCTTTTTCCAAAAAGGGTCCCATGCGGTCCCAGTCCGGTTCGATCTCCCCGAAAGTGAAATTTTCCGGCACCCGGCCGATCTTCCAGGGGGCGCACTTCGGCTCGAACAACCCGATCATCAGTCCTCCGACCTCTTCTCTGTAATACCCGTAATGAGAAGGGTCTTCGAGCACCGGCATGTTTTTGGGGATGTCGTCCAGCTCTTCGGTGATCAGATAATAATGTTCCGCCGCCTGGTTGGGAATGTTGATACCGTCCACCGCTCCCAGCTGCCGGGCCCACATGCCGGCGCAGTTGACCACTTTATCGGCAATGATATCCCCGTGCGCGGTTTTCACGCCGGCCACAGCCCCGTTCTTTTTGATCAGACCGGTCACTGCCGTTTTTTCAAGTATTTTCACACCGAAATTTCTCGCACCCCTGGCCAGGGCCATGGTGGCATCCACCGGGTTGACCCGGCCGTCCTCTTTGACATAAAACCCGGCCAGAAGATCATCCACCCGGGCCAGGGGGAACAGGTCTTTGATCTCTTTGGGAGATATTTCATGCACATCCACTCCGCAGTAGCGGTTGAAAGCCGCCACCCGGCGGTATTCTTCCAGCCGGTCTTGATTGGCGGCCGCCTCGATGAACCCCACGGGGGTGAATCCGGTGGACAATCCGGTTTCTTCTTCCAGCCGAGCATACAGGTCCCGGCCGTAAATCCGCATCTGTGTGGCGGTTTCAGACAAAGACCCGAAGGTCACCATCAATCCGGCCGCATGCCAGGTGGTGCCGCTGGTCAGTTCATCTTTCTCCAGGAGTACCACCTCTTTGCACCCCATTTGTCCC
Organism: Desulfotignum sp.; assembly: GCA_011389575.1. Lineage (GTDB taxonomy): Bacteria > Desulfobacterota > Desulfobacteria > Desulfobacterales > Desulfobacteraceae > Desulfotignum. The sequence goes on from JAABUB010000025.1 coordinate 16,254, forward strand.
AGGTGATAGGCAATGGAACAGCCGATAATCCCGCCCCCGACAATGACCACCCGGGCCTGTCCGGGCAGGTCCATATGTTTATTATTCATCTGTTTTCCTTTTCCATTTTTTCTTTTCTATGCCATGGATATTAACTGTGAATCCCCATCTGTTTTTCGGTGTCCGCAACTATGGACCGGATTTTTCCCAGCACATCCGCAGACAGCGGTTCCGGTTCATGGTGCTCCAGAATATACCGCACTTTTTCCATGGCCCGTTCATAAGCGGTGGAGGAGCCAGCTTTTTCCCAGGTTCCCCTCATTTTTCTGTCTATCAGTTCCGGACGGGACTGGCCTCTCATATGGGTGAATGTGTGCTTGTGCATGAGAAAATCTGCGCCTGATCCTATCTCCTTGATGGGATCTATGGCAAGCGTCTCATCATTCACGGGAATGCCCTGGATGGTATGTTTTATCATACGCGCAAACTCACAATCCAGTACCAGCTGACCGTAATCAAAGGTGATGCCGCTTTCAAGCATCCCCGGACCGTAAATCATATTGGCACCTGCCAATGCGGGAATCAGTCCGGTGAGTGTCTTTTCATGGCCAGTCTGGACATCGGATATTTTGCTGTCGCCCTACCCGCCCGCCACATAGCTGGGCAGGGCATAGTACCTGGCAAGGCGGGCCACGGCCCCGGATATCACCGCACATTCCGGGGTGCCCACACTGGCGGATGCCAGTTTCAGATCCATGGCCGTGGTGGAACTGCCATAAATCACCGGCGCGCCTTTCCGGGTCAGCTGTGCCAGGGTAATCCCGGACAATACCTCGGCATTGTGGTTCACCAGGGTCCCGGCAAGGGTCACCGGGGCCGTGCCCCCTGCCATGGCCATGGACAAAATATTGCACACCACATTGTTTTTTGCCGCTGTCATGATGATGTCACAGCAGTCGGCAATCAGTTTCAAGGGGCTTACCGGACAGGTGGTGAACGACACAATAGGCCGGTTCTGAAAGGCTTTCACCCCGCCGGCAATGGCTTGGGCCATTGCAATGATCTTTTCCAGAAACCCGCCGTTTCCCGGCCCGAATGCGCAATGCTTGGATGTATGGGTTAAATAAGCTTCCGCATTGTGCAGGGGTACGGTGCGCTGGTCCACATCATGTGCCCCCAGGGCTTTTTCACAAAAATCGATTTCATCCAGATAATCGATGACCCTGGCGGAATCGACCAGGTCCTGTTTTAAGGGGGGCCTGTTTTCACCGGTATACGGGTCATTTACCATCACCCCCTCGCTGAAATTGGTAAAATGCACCCGGGTATTTTCCAGAACAATGTCATGGGCGGGGTTGCGGCCGTAAAGCACCACCTTGGCAGGGGCCGATCGTATGGCATCCTCCAGCACGTGGGGAGGGATCCGGACGTTTTTTGTATCCCGGTCAACCACGGCCCCCCCGTTTTCAAAACAATCCAGAGCTGCATCATCTTCCACAAAAACGCCTGTTTCATTGAGCACCTCAAGGGTGCCGTAGTGAATCTCATCCAGTTCGTCATCGGTCAGGATATTGAGACTCAGTCCTGCGCTGCGCTGCCCTCCTGCGTGAAAATTTCGTTTCATCTGATTCCCACCTCGTCACCATGTTTCATCAATTATCCCCCCATGCATACAGCCCTAAAAGGGGGTGTCAGCCTGCGTTTCACAAAAAACCGCCCAAAGCGCCTGAAGGGGTGCTCTGGATAGTTGCCATAAGCATGCCAGGTTTTCGTTCGCTCTTTGCAGCACTCTGTACCAAGCCCCGCCCCCGGTGGTGTCCTGTGCCCGGCCCGAGATCTGCGGGGGCCTGTTTGCCTAAGAACAATGAAGAGCGGCAACCCGCCCTCTGGTTGAAAACCATCCCGGCATATTTCACCAGGCCCCCTCCGGCTCTGACGGTCCGTTCACAGGACACCACCAGGGGCTCCCCATAAAAGCGCACGCGACTATAGCAAATATTCAGGGGCGATATTTATACTTGACATCCCTACAAAACCTTTATACGTTTGTCAATCAAAAATTGTTCAACAATTTATGGATGGCACCAGAGACAGAACCAATAATGTTCGCTTAGTTACCGGCAGCATTTCGCTTCCGGAAATAATAACCAACAGGAGATGAACAGGAGGTTTACCATGAAAAAATTGTCTTGGACCCTTGCAGTGATCGTATCCACCTGCCTTTTTTTTACCGCAATATCTTTTGCCGAACAGTCAGTTCTCGATGAAATTATGGCAGCAGGAACCATTGTGGTGTCCACCGATGCCAATTACGCCCCCCAGAGTTTTTTGAACGAAAAGGGCGAGTTGGAAGGGTTTGACATCAGTGTTGCCAGAGAGGTGGCCAAACGGATGGGGGTTTCCGTCAAATTTGTCACACCGGACTGGGACCTGATCACCGCCGGCAAATGGGGAAAACGATGGGATATTTCCATCGGGTCCATGACCCCCACCAAGGAAAGAAAAAAAGCACTGCTGTTCACCCTGCCCTATTACAGCTCTCCTGCCCAGTTTGCTGTGCATGAGGACAACACTTCCATAAAGACCCTGGCAGATCTGGCCGGCAAAAAAATCGGTGTTGCCAGTGAAACCACCAATGAAAGATATCTGCAAAAAGATCTGTCCATCGAAGATGTGGACATTGTGTTTCAGGACTGGGAAGCAGACCTGGTGACCTATCCCACCGATGCCAACCACATCGAAGACCTGACCCTTGGCGACGGCGCGCGCCTGGATGCCGTGTTCACCTCCCGGCAGACCCTTGCCGAAGCCATAAGTTCCGGATGCAAAAACGGCTGCCCTATCAAAATGCTGGGAGATCCCCCCTATTACGAACCGTTAAGTTTTGCACTGGACAAAAGCCGGGCCAACAGCCAGCCCCTGGTGGACAAGCTCAATGAAATCATTCTGTCCATGAATGCCGACGGCACCCTGGTGGCCCTGTCTGAAAAGTTCTACCAGACCAATTTGATTCCAAAGCTCTGATGACCAGAAGCACAAGCAGTTTCTTTCCAGACTGTATCATGATATCGGGCTGAAACTGCTTGTGTTTTTTTGTTTCTTTTTTATCACAGAACAAGGAAACCAAAAATGAAGGCCGATACAAACTTATCTGAAGGCAGCGGTATTCCTGCAGAGGCCAGAAAAATCCTTACACAGATTGAAACAGACAGAGCCGCCTACAAACGAAAACTGGTCATATCCTTTATCATTCTTGCCATCGCCATGATAATGGTGCTCATCGCTCTGAAACTGGATTTCCGGTTCATGAAAAACCAGCTGCCCTTTATCTTTGCCGGCATGGGGTACACCCTTTTGGTCTCATTCATGGCCATCTCCCTGGCCTGTTTTCTGGCCGTTGTCGGTGCCCTGGGGCGGTTGTCCAAAAACCCGGTGTTCAACAGCATTGCCTCCTCTTATGTGTCCCTTATCCGGGGAACACCGCTTTTGGTCCAGGTGTACATGTGGTACCTGGCCCTGCCCCAGATCGGAAAGGCCTTAGAAGGGTACGGGTTCACCGGTATCCAGGCATTCTTTACCCTGCCGGCTTTGACCGCCGGCATTCTGGCTTTAGGGGTATGTTACGGGGCCTACATGACCGAAACGGTCCGGGCCGGCATTCAATCCATTGATCCGGGCCAGACCGAAGCGGCCAACGCCCTGGGCATGACACGGTCCCAGACCATGAAACGCATCATTTTTCCCCAGGCATTGCGGGTGATCATCCCGCCGGTTTCCAATGAGTTCATTGCCATGATAAAAGACTCGTCCCTCGTGTCCCTCATGGGCGTCTGGGAGCTGAGCTATCGGGCCATTAAAATGGGCAGGCGGCATTTTCAGTCCCTGGAAATGCTCATCACCGTAGCCCTGATTTACTGGATGATGTGCATCCTGCTCCAGTATTTCCAGGAAAAACTTGAAACCCATATGGCCCGGGGCGACAGGAGTATCAGATGATGGAAAACGATTCTCCCATGGTGAAAATCACCAATATCCACAAGGTGTTTCCTCAGGACGTGCATGTGCTGTGCGGCATTGACCTGGAGGTGAAAAAAGGGGAAACCGTTGCCATCTTAGGGGCATCCGGTTCCGGGAAAAGCACGCTGCTGCGGTGCATCAATTTTCTGGAAGAACCCACTGCCGGTACGGTGGAGGTGGATGGTATCACGATTGAGGCCGGGGAAAACGACAAACTGAGAAACGGCCGCATCAGGGATATACGCAAGCGAACCGGCATGTGCTTTCAGGCATTCAACCTGTTTCCCCATATGACAGTTCTGGAAAACATCATTGAAGGCCCGGTCACTGTTTTGCGCCAGAAAAAGGAGGCTGCCACAGCCTATGCCGAACAGCTGCTGCAGTGGATCGGGCTTTCGGAAAAAAGCGATGAACACCCTTCTCGCCTGTCCGGAGGCCAGCAGCAGCGGGTGGCCATTGCCAGGAGCCTGGCCATGAAACCCAAGGTGATGCTGTTTGACGAGCCCACTTCTGCTCTGGATCCTGAGCTGGTGGGAGAGGTGGTGGAGGTCATGGAAAGACTGGCAAAGGAAGGGATGACCATTGTTGCCGTTACCCATGAGCTGCATTTTGCCCGGGATGTGGCAGACCGGATTCTGATCATGGACAACGGCAACTGGGTGGAGCAGGGACCGCCGGAAAAGATTTTCAACAATCCGGAACAGGAGCGCACCCGGCAGTTTCTGGCCCATATTCTGTAATAGGGAGGAAGGAATGGCCCTCAGTTTGGAAGACCAGGCCTACGATAAAATCAAGATTGCCATCAGCAAAGGGTATATCCAGAAGGGAAGCAAACTTAAAGAGGTCGCTCTGGCAAACAGTCTGGGCATGAGCCGGGCCACGGTAAAAGGTGCCATCAAACGGCTGGTGTTTGAAGGGCTGGCTGATTTCTCCCCCAACAAAGGGGCTTCGGTTGTGAACCCTTCCCTTGAAGAGATCAAGGCTTGTTTTCAGGTGCGGGCCCGGCTGGAAAAGATGGCGGTCTCTCTGGCGGTGCACCACCTTGATCCCGGGGATTTTTATACCCTTCACCACCTGATCGAAAAGGAAAAAAAAGTGTTCAATGTCCGTGAGCTCGACCGGTACTATGAGATCAATGATGCCATCCATCTGTTGATCGCAAAAAAGGCGGCCAACCCGGTTCTGGTTCATTACATCAGGGAACTGATCCAGAAAACCACCATTTACCTGATTTTGTTCGACCCGTTTTACCAGCTGCTGGAGGCCAACAACACCTCTCCGGATGAGCATGACGCAATTGTGTTTTTCCTGGAACAAAAAGACAGTGCCCGGGCGGAACAGGCCATGGAACAGCACCTCACTAATACGGTGAGCGGCATTGATGTGAATCGGATAACCCCTGATGATTATTTAACTGTCTGAACCAGTAGGCCCCCCCTGTGAACCTTGCTGTAAAGGAAAAAAACCATATGTTTGATCTGAAACCCAGAACCCGGGTCATGACCAGAGAACAGATTGAAAAAATCCACCATGATGCGCTCTTAATTCTTCACCAGACCGGGATAAAGGTGGATGATCCCGGGGCACGGAAAGTGTTTGAAAACGCTTTGGGAAAATCCGCACACGCCCCTGTGATCCATATCCCGGAAGACCTTGTTCAGTGGGCAATCGAATCAGCCCCTTCATGCATCCCCGTATATGACCGCATGGGCCGGTCCTGCTTTGCTCTGAAGGGCGATGAAAACCAGGATGCAGTGTTCGGCATCGGTGTTACCAATCTGCAGTATCACGACCCGTTTACAGACAAAATCCAGCCGTTTCTGCGGCACCACATGGGCCTTGCCGCAAGCCTGGGCCATACCTTGAAAAATTTTGATTTTATTTCAACCCCGGGGGTAATCCAGGACCTGCCCCCGGAAACAGCTGACACCCTGGGGGTCCTGGAAATGCTGGCCCATACCACAAAACCGGTGGTGATGCTCATATCCAACCCGGATTGCTTTGCAACCGCCCTGGACCTGTGTGAACATCTCACCCGGGATCTGGCTGATCACCCCTTTGTAATCCCTTATGTGAATCCCATCACCCCGCTGGTGTTGAATGCGGACACTACCCGGAAAATGGATCTGTCCATTCAAAAAGGGCTGCCGTTTATCTTTTCCAATTACGGGATGTCCGGTGCCACCTGTCCCATCACCCCCGGGGGCACCCTGGCCCTGCTCACAGCGGAACTGGTGGCAGGGCTGGTATACAGCCAGCTGGTGAAACAAGGGGCTCCCATCATCCTGGGCAGCCTGCCTGCCGCCTTTGACATGAAACATGCCGGCAGTTTTTATTCGCCCGGCACCCTGGTGCTGAATCTGGCCTGTGCTGAAATGATGGCCTTCTACAATATTCCCCACTGCGGCACATCCGGCAGCGGCAACGGCTGGGGCGCAGACCTGCTTGCCGCCACCACCCTGTGCATCAACCACCTCACCAGCTGCTCCGGGGCCGCGGGCATGGTCCCGTTTGTGGGGGGCAGCTTTGATTCCCTGGTTTTTTCTCCGGAACTGGTTGTTTATTCCGATGATCTCATTTGCCAGTCCAGACTGTTTGCTGCCGGATTTTCCATTGCAGATGACCATATCGGGTTTTCCGACATTGAAACACTTGGCCCGGGGGGAAATTTTCTGTTGTCATCCCTGACCGGCCGACATTTCAGAAAATCCCAGTTTTCAAGCACGATCTGGCCGTTTCTATCCCTTGACAAATGGCGGAACAAAGGGGCTCCCACCGCCGCCGGTACGCTGCACGACAAAACATGTGACCTGCTGGAACACCTTGTAATTCCAGAGGACCATGACTCTATCATGGCACAGGGAGAAGCCTTTCTGGCATCTGTTTGAATTCTTTGTAAAAAAAAACGCCGGCATCCAGGCGTTCAAGGGCATACGCAACCTGAAAATCATCCGGTCGTTTGCCGCGGTCACAGGACAGGCATGGTCTCTGGCTGCCGGATATCAGGAAAAAAACATCTGGCTGTGGATTTTGATTTTGATATTTTCCCTATTTAATGATATGTGGCTGTACTGGCGAATCAAATCAACCCGATATTGAGGAAGGAACCAATACCAGATGCTTGCAATTATCGGCGGTACCGGATTTTATCAGATCCAAGGACTTGAAATCAAAGCGGAACAGACAGTTGACACCCCGTTCGGGAACCCGTCCGCCCCCATTGTCCAGGCGGTATTCAACGGCAGGGACCTGCAGTTCATCCCCCGCCACGGCTGCAACCACGAATTTCTGCCCCATGAGATCAACTACCGGGCCAATATCTTTGCATTAAAAAAACTGGGGGCCACCCGAATCATAAGTGTTTCCGCCACCGGCAGCCTGCAGGAAAACCTCCATCCCGGAGATCTTGTCATACCGGATCAGTATTTTGACTGGACCCGGGGCCGGCGCCAGTCAAGCTTTTTCGGAGACGGTCTTGCCGCCCACATATCAACGGCTGAACCTGTCTGCGACAGCCTCACCCGGTGGATCGCAGACCATGCCGCAAACATGGAGCTGCCCCTGCACACCGACAAAACCTATGCCTGTGTGGAAGGCCCCCGGCTGGGCACCAAAGCGGAAAGCCATTTTCTGCGCCTGGCCGGATGCGACCTGGTGGGCATGACCAATGTCCCGGAAGCTTTTCTGGCCAGGGAGGCCCAGATGTGTTATGCAGCCATCTGCATCATCACCGATTATGACTGCTGGATGGATGATCCGTCTCACCATGCCAGCCTGGCATCGGTGCTGGAACGGTACAGCGAAAGCATCCAGAAAGTTCAGGACCTGCTGCGCACACTTATGGGCTCCAGCCTGCCCCAGGCAGAGACAGATCCTGACTGCCGCACGTCACTGAAAGAAGCGTTGATTACAGCGGATGATGCAGTACCGGAATCCAAAAAAGCAATTTTACAAATTCTGCAGGAATAAAAGCCCTAAACAAAGCGCTTCCAGGGGCGGACTTCAAACCAAAGGCTTTCATTCTGACAGGGACAAAAGTTAGCTGCTTTTTTTGGCCGTTGCCTTTTGGTCGGGAAACACAAAAGGGGGGCTTCCTTTTTTTTTGCGGATCCAGTTCAAGGATATCTGGATATGCCCTATATGGATCAACCGCAGAATCAATTTTTTTTTACCGGGAAAATCCATGACCACAAGCCCCAGAAACAGGGTCAACAGACCCTGTCCGGGCACGAACAGCATCACAAAACCCAGAAAAACCAGAACCAGTCCTGCCAGATTTTTTGCCAGTCGGAACCGCCGGCGCAACAGTTTCGGGGCGGGACCCGGCGTACCATAAACCATAAAATAGGTGCTCGGCAGCCGGCAAATCACTCTGGACACCGCCAGCAGGCCGAAAACAAACCCGGCAACCGAAACAAGTGTCACCAGAGCCAGAATTTCCTGGTATTCTCTGAGCATATCTAAAACCATGTTCATCTGCAGCTATATTCCTCTGATTCCTCATTCCCCTGTTTTTGGTACACGGTTTTCACAGAACTTCTGCCAGTGCTGAAATTTTTCCGGCCCCGGGCATTTGTTTGATAAAAATCCATCCCCACACTTGAGCAAATACACCTATCGGTTTTTAAGATTTCTGCCGGCTGGACCAGTCTATTAAAAAAACCGGCATTTCCGCCATGGCTGTGTAATCGGTCAGATCACACCGGAGGGGCGTGATGGAAATATAATTCTGGGCAATGGCATTGACATCGGTATCCGGGCCTCCGGATACCGGTTCCTGACTCCCGTACCAGTAATAACGCCGTTGTTTCGGATCTTTTCGTTTTTCAAAACGGCTGGACAGGTTGTCAAAGGCCTGGCAGGTGATTTTCACCCCTTTGATTCCAGAAAAAGCAATGCCCGGAGCATTGATATTCAAAAAAGTGCCGGAAGGAAGATTGTGTTTCCGAATGGTTTTGGCTATATCAGATATGAACCAGGCCAGTTTTTCATAATCCATGACATTTCCGATCTTCATGGAAACCGCCAGGCTCACGATGCCGTTCAACGCCCCTTCCCGGGCAGCGGCAACCGTGCCGGAATAATTGATGTCAATGCCGATGTTGGTGCCCGGATTGATGCCTGAAATCACCATATCCGGCGGGGTTTCAACGCATTCTGACAACCCCAGCTTGACACAGTCAGCCGGGGTACCGTCCATTGCAAATATACTGCCTTTTCCCTCGCTCGGCATTTGCTGGAGCCGCATGGGGTGATGCAGGGTGATGCCATGGCTCACCGCGCTTTTCTCCCGGTCCGGAGCCACCATCACCACATGGTGGTTTTGGGACAACACCCCAAACAATGCCTGGATGCCTGTGGCCTGATACCCGTCATCATTGGTAAGAAAAATATTCATATCTTATGGCTTGCGGATCTTTTGGTAATAGGAGTCTGCCTGGTATACGGCTGCCAGGGGGTTGTGTCCGGTAACCCGGTCCTTTACCGCCAGCACTGTGGTGGGAATCTGTGAAAATTGGAAAAAAAGGGAATCATGTCCCACACACAGACCCAGCAGGATATTGAAATCCACCTGTTCTTTGTTCAGCAGCTTTGCCTGGAATACGGGATTGCACATGGATTCATCTGTTCCCTTATATATTTTATCCGCATCAGTGATGCCGATGATATCCTTGGAAGTTCTGCCGGCTTTACAACACACAGAGACCACATCAAATCCATGGGCTTCAAAAATTTCTCCAACGATTTTCGCCTCAGCTGACAGTCCCAGGCAAAAAGCCAGCCCTATGCGCTGATACCCCATTCTTTCGGCAAATTCACAGGTTTCAACAATCCGGGTCTTCACAGGCTGCATCACATAGGGCTGCTGGTCCCGATTGGCATAACAGGCAGCCTCCTGTACCGATGCAGTATGGGCAAATTTCCGAATATCATCGGCCCTGTAAACCTGGTTTGCCTCTTCCAGAACGGATTTACAGGTGACGGTGGGACATCCCTTGCGCCCTTTTCCCTGTTCTGTATAACATGTTTTTTCCCCCACCGGGCTGTCACATGCAGCACATGCAGGAGGCGTACTCCTATTTTTATCCGCCATCTTGTTCTCCTGATTTGTATAAAACAACCCAAAAATCTTACCCTACAGCCTTTAATAATAAAAGTATCCCCACACAAAACACAGCACAATTATCTTTTCAAAGCATGCTTCCGCCAGATGAGAACACCCATAAAACTGGCACGCCCGGAGGGATTCGAACCCCCGACCCTTGGATTCGAAGTCCAATGCTCTATCCAGCTGAGCTACGGGCGCACAGGGTGATCAATAGGAAAAAATAACACGATTGTGAACTTTTCACAATATGTGGGATCATAATGAAAAAAAACAGATTTGCACAGCATTGCAGCGTATAAATTCCAGTGATTACAGCGCTTGTATTCACTGTGAAAAAGATATTGCCATAAAAGGGCTGTAAGCGGATCTTGATTCCCTGTGCGCTGTATCACCGGCGTTATGGCGGCGGATCCGGATAGTGCCAGTCAGGCGCTGCGCACCATACCTGTCACAAAAATATAAGCCGGGCAGGTCATATATCCTGCCCGGCTTACAATACGGCTTACAGCAAAAGATTACAGGTCAGATGCGGAAAGCGGGGTCAGATTTTCCACTGCCTTTCTGAATTTTTCTCTTTCCGCTTCAGGCATGGGGATCAGGCCCTTATCAGTCAGATAACCCTCATCTCCCCAGGCTTTTTCACTGGTGAACTCAGCCAGAAATTCCTTGATACCCGGGATACTGCCCACGTGGGCTTTTTTTACATAGAAAAACAAAGGACGGGATATCGGATAACTGCCGTCTGCAATGGCCTCAAATTCCGGGGCAACACCGTCAATAATCGCACCCTGAAGTTTGTCCGTGTTCTGGTCCAGAAAAGAGAACCCGAAAATCCCCAGCGCGTCCTTGTTGGCATCCAGTTTCTGGACAATCAGGTTGTCGTTTTCACCGGCTTCAATATAGGCACCGTCCTCACGGATGGTATGGCAAAGGGCTTTGTAGGCTTTTTTGTCTTTTTTCTTCAAATCCTTAATCCATGAAAATTTTTTGGCACCGCCTTCCATAGCCAGTTCCACAAATGCATCCCTGGTACCGGAAGTCGGGGGCGGCCCCAGAACTTCAATTTTGATATCCGGCAGTGAAGGGTTCACATCTTTCCAGGTTTTGTTGGGATTGGGAACGGTTTTGCCGGCCACGTTTCCTGATGGCACATCCTTGGCCAGGGCAAGAAAAATGTCCTTGCGGCTCAGCTTGAACAGCGGGGCTTTTTTGGAGTTGGCAATAACAATACCGTCATATCCGATTTTTACTTCAACGATTTCTTTGACACCGTTGGTTACGGCTTTTTCAAACTCAGATTTCTTGATCCGCCGGGAAGCATTGGTGATGTCCGGATATTCCACACCCACACCGGCAGCAAACAGTTTGAACCCGCCGCCGGAACCGGTGGATTCGATGGTGGGGGTTTTAAACTTGGTGGATTTACCAAAATTTTCCGCAACAACCGTTGCAAACGGATACACGGTTGAGGACCCGACAATGGAAATATAATCCCTTGAAGCAGCCCATCCATTACCAAGCCCCACTGTGAAAATCAGGGCCAGACTTGCAATCAACACCTTTTTCATTTGTTTCTCCTTACACATTTTTGTTAAAAAACATTTACAATTACTTACCATCTTCGTTCAAATTTTTTCCGCAGAAAAACCGCCACCGCATTCATGGTCACCAAAAATGCCAGAAGCACCATGATAGCGGCAGAGGTCCGCTCCAGAAAAGCACGTTCCGGACTGTCCGCCCACAGAAAGATCTGTACCGGCAGCACGGTCGAGGGATCGGTAATCCCCCCTGGTATGTCCACGATAAATGCCACCATACCGATCATCAGCAGCGGGGCTGTTTCACCAAGGGCCTGGGCCATGCCGATAATGGTGCCGGTGAGCATGCCGGGCAATGCCAGGGGCAGCACATGGTGGACCACCATCTGGGTTTTTGAGGCACCCACGCCCAGGGCCGCCTCCCTGATGGAAGGGGGAACCGATTTCAAGGCAGCACGGCTGGCAATGATGATGGTGGGCAGGGTCATCAGGGTCAGCACAAATCCGCCCACCAGGGGAACCGATCTTGGCAGTCCAAAAAAATTCAAAAAAACCGCAAGACCCAGCAGGCCGTAAACAATGGAAGGAACCGCTGCCAGGTTGTTAATGTTCACCTCAATAATGTCTGTCCACCGGTTTTTGGGGGCAAATTCCTCCAGATAAACCGCTGTGGCCACACCAACGGGAAAAGACAATAACAAGGTGACGATCAGGGTATAAAAAGATCCGGTAACCGCACCCAGGATACCTGCCAGTTCAGGCTCACGGGAATCGCCGGCAGTAAAAAAAGTGGTGTTGAACCGTTTTTTGAGCCGCCCCTGTTCCTGGAGCCTGTCAATCCAGGATAACTGAATATCTTTGATCCTGCGTTCAGTTTCAGGTACATCCCGGGGTATATGACCTTTCATCAGCATGTCCACATCATCATCGGCCGGCACCCAAAGTTGGATAACCGATCCTATCATTTGCTGGTTTTTGCGTACAAAATCCTGCAACTGGTAGGCAGCACCTGTACTGATCATGTCATATAACTTTCGCTTGTGGCTCCTGGTTTTCACCTCAGGAAACATGTCTCTGAGCGAATTTTTCACCATTGCATGATAGTTGGCATCATGCAGTGCCTGGGTATCAATGGTGTCAGGGTCTAAAAAAAAATCCAGCTGGACATAGGTCTGCTGAAAAGCGGTATACCCGTTGGAAATGATGCTGATGAAAAGAATGGACAAAAAAGCCATGGAAAGGATGATGGCGGACAGACCATACAGGCGGAACCGCTTTTCAGCCTTATAGCGCCTGGCAAGCCCCTTGCTGACAATATCCATGGTCCGCACTGATGCAGTTTTTTTGTTCGTATCCTTAGATGTGTTGGCAGTATGGGTGATATCGGAATGATTATTCATATTGCTCCCTGTATTTACGCACCACCACCAGGGCAATGACATTCAGAAAAAGTGTGATGACAAACAGCATCAGGCCCAAAGCAAAGGCGGCCAGGGTCTTGGGGCTGTCAAATTCCTGGTCTCCAACCAAAAGGGTGACGATCTGAACAGTCACAGTAGTTACGGTTTTCAAAGGATTTACCGTCAAATTGGCAGCCAGCCCCGCTGCCATCACCACGATCATGGTCTCGCCAATGGCCCTCGAAACCGCCAGCAGCACACCACCGACAATACCGGGCAGTGCTGCTGGCAGCACCACAAGACGTACCGTTTCACTGTGGGTGGAACCAAGGCCCAGGGCACCGTCACGCAGGGACTGGGGAACCGCATTAATCACATCATCGGAAAGGGAGGACACAAAGGGAATGATCATGATTCCCATGACCAGACCGGCGGCCAGGGCACTTTCCGAGGACACATCCAGGCCCACGGAGACCCCGGCGTTGCGGATGAGGGGAGCCACCACCAGGGCGGCAAAAAATCCGTATACCACCGTGGGAATACCGGCCAGAATCTCCAGCAGCGGCTTGGCAACGGCCCTGAATCGTTTGTTGGCATACTCAGACAGGTAAATGGCGGACATCAGACCGATGGGAACCGCCACACACATGGCAATGGCTGATATGAGAAGCGTTCCCATAAACACGGGAATGGCACCGAATGCTCCGGACGATCCCACCTGATCTGCGCGGATAGCCATCTGGGGACTCCAGTCCAGACCGAAAACAAACTCATGAAAAGGAACAATCTTGAAAAACCGGATGGCTTCATACAAAACAGACAAGACAATGCCGATGGTGGTGAATATGGCAATGGTAGAGCAGGCGATAAGCAGATATTTGACCGTGTTTTCCACATGGTTCCTGGCCCGCAGCTTTGGAGAAATCATTTTCCGCACCCACAGAATTCCGACAAGGGCAATGGTGGTGACCATTACTGCCAGAGCAGCATGACTCAGGGTTTTAAGCCGTGTGTAATGGGCAGCTGCCTCCTGGATGGCAGGACTGATCTCCTGGGGGACAATATGGCCGAAAACCAGGTTGCGGATATCATTGATCACAAGGCCCAGACGGTCTGCCGGCAGACTCTGCATATCAGGTGGCAGACCGCCGATCACCAGGTGGGTGATAACATGGGATTCAAAGAACCGCCAGAAACAAAAAACGATCAGGGAAGGGAGGGCACACCAGAGCGCTGCAAGGGCACCATAATAGGTGGGTCTGGAATGCAGAATATGCTGGCCTCTGCCGCTGGTATCAGCAACGGCAAATGCCCGCCTGCGGCCCAGAAAATATCCGCCGGCAGTGAGCATCAGCAAAACCAGCAGCAAGTTGGAAGAAGACATGGATAACCTTACAATTAAAAGATTGTTCACTAAACTGGCTGTGAAAATACAGATCTTTTATAAGGTTTTGTTTAACAAAAGATGAGCAAACCATTAGAAAATGGTTAGAAACCCGTTATCGGAAAGATAACTGTCTTGAATAACTATAAAGAGTTGGCATGAAAACAGGTTTTTTATCGGTAAAAAAAGTTTTATTGAACACAGACGATCAGGAGCTTGCGGAAATCTTTTCTTCCAGTTGTTTGATCAGCACATCAAAGGAATCAGAATCCAGTATCCGGGCAAACTGGGACCGGTAATTTGCCACCAGGCTTACCCCTTCCACTACCATATCATATACCCGCCACTGGCCGTCAGCTGCTGCATACATTCTGTAATCAATGGGGATTTCAAGGGAATCGCCCACCACAATTGTGTTGATCTGCGCTTTTTTATTTCTGACCTGTTCTTTGACATAGCGCACCTTTTCATCATTATATGATTCAATTTTTGCCACATAGGTATCTTCCAGCAGCCGGGAAAACAACTGAACAAAGGTCTGCCGTTCTGCGGAAGTTCTGTCCCGCCAGTGACGGGCCAGACTAAGCTGGGACATCTTTTCAAAATCAAACCGCTCATAGATCACTTCCCTTAATGCTGCTCTTCGACGGGCCGCATTGGCCTCTCCTTTGAGGGTGTCATTTTCCAAAATTTTTATAATGCTGTCAATGGTGGCTTTGAGCTGGTCCCGGGCCGGAGACGCTTGCACATTTCCGACAATGAAAAACAATACAAAAATTGTCACTAAAATGGGTCTGGCAATCAGGTGATACATATCAGCTTTCTTTCATATTTTTTTTGGTTACGGCTTCAAAAGCCTGGTGTACATTTTCATGGATGGTGAACACATTGTCCAGTTTGGTTAAAGAAAGGGCATTGTATACAGTGTCTCCAAGACCGGCCAGAATAAAATGCCGTTTCTGCTTTTTGCTCCATTGCAGCCCTTCCACAAGGGTTGCTATGCCGGAACTGTCCATAAATGAAACGTTGGTCAGGTCCACGACAACAGCCGTGATATTGTTTTTAAAAAGCCTGGCCAGTGTATCCCTCAGACTGGGGGAAGAATACATATCCACTTCCCCCTGAACCTGAACCAGGGCAGTATTTTTCTTTTCCGTGGTTTTTATGTCAAACTGCATTGCCCATCTTCCCTGTGTCAGGATATTTGTTATTGATCAAAGAGATATTTATTGACCAATTCCTCAATGCTGATGGCGGATTCCGTGTCCATGAGCACATCATTGTCTGAAAGATATTCCTCAGACCAGCCTGGTGCCAGTTTAATGAACTTGTCGCCGATTATGCCTTTGGTTCGGACCGAAGCAATGGTATCATCGGAAATTTTGGTACTGTTTCTTATCTCCATCAAAACCCGGGCATCGTTTTCTTCCAGGCGGATCTGTTTGACTTTGCCCACTGGCACCCCTGCAATTTCCACAGAAGCTCCCGGTTCAAGGCCTTCTACCGACCTGAAACTGGCTTCAATGGTATAGGTGTCAGGTCCGAACCATGCAACCCCGCCCAGGTTAACCGAAAGATATACCAGACAAGCCATCCCCAGGATCATGAATATCCCCACTGAGATTTCTGTTTTTCTGCCGTACATAAATGATATTACATCCTATAGCAATAAAGATGTCAAGATATAATCCACCACCAGAATGGACAGGGATGTCACCACTACAGTCCTGGTGGTGGCTTCACTCACCCCTTCGGTGGTGGGCCGGGCGCTGAATCCCATAAAACATGCGATCCAGGAGATCAGCAGGCCAAAGCACAAAGATTTGATTACCCCGCCATAGATATCGGCAAAAGTGACAGCTGTAATCATTTTGCCGAAATATACCCCCTCATTGATCCCAAGCAGATGCACCCCCACCAGGTATCCGCCCAAGATGCCCACCACATCAAAAAAAGCGGTCAACAGCGGCAGGGAAATGATACCGGCCAGAATTTTCGGGCTTATCACATATTTGACCGGCTCAATGGCCATCATTTCCAGGGCCGGGAACTGATCGGTTATTTTCATGATACCGATTTCTGCAGCTATGGCAGATCCGGCCCTTCCGGTCACCATCAGGGCACACAAAACAGGGCCCAGCTCCCGGATAATGGAAAGCGCCACAGCAGACCCTAAAAGGGCCTGGGCCCCGAACTGGGTCAGGGTATGGTAGCCTTGCAGCGCCAGCACCATGCCTGTGAACAGGGCGGTGACAAATACGATCAAAAATGACTTTGATCCAATAAATTCGATTTCCTTGAGTAACCGGGACATCCGAACCGGCCTTTGAAAGGCCTGAAAAACCGCAAGAAATAAAAACACGCCGCTTCTGCCCACAATCTGTATCCAGGACACTGTGGTCCGGCCGATAAAAGCAACAATATCAAGATTCACAGCATTTTTCCTGTTGTTTTATCATTATCGGTCAAAAGCGCGTCAATATAACTTGCATCAGTGCGGGTAAAAGAAATCGGGCCTTCAGGGGCCCCTGTGACAAACTGCACCACCCGCTCATCAGTACTGTTCTGAATCTGTGCCACGGTTCCCTGGGCAATGATGTCTCCGTAATAGAGAATAATAATGTTGTCGGCAATCTTGAAACTGGATGCAATATCATGGGACACCACCACTGAAGTAATACCCAGTTTGGTGTTCAGATCCTTGATCAATTTGCCGATCACGCCGGTGGAGATGGGATCCAGGCCGGAGGTGGGCTCATCATAAAAAATCACCTTGGGATCCATGACAATGGCACGGGCCAGACCCACCCGTTTCATCATTCCTCCGGACAGCTGGGAGGGCATCAGGTGTTCGGTTCCCCGCAATCCCACCATTTCAAGCTTCATGGTGACAATATTTTTAATGACATTGTCTGCAATTTTGGTATGTTCGCGCAGGGGAAATGCAATATTTTCAAAAATGGTCAGATAATTGAACAGGGCAGAGCCCTGGAAGAGCATGCCCATTTTTTTTCTTTTTTCGTACAACGCTTTTTTGGTGGCGCAGGTCAGGTCCATACCGTCAAAAAACACCGACCCGCTGTCAGGTTTTTCCAGGCCTGTGACCTGGCGCAAAAGCGTGCTTTTACCGGACCCGCTACCCCCGAGGATCACAGTCACTTTTTTTTCTTCAAGCCGGCAGCTCACGTTGTTGCAGGCCACGATCCGGCCATAGGTTTTAACAAGATTTTCAACGCGTATCATAGGGCATAAATAGCCTACCGGTTCCGGGGTGTCAACGATAATCCCCCGGCAAATGTGCATCTGCTCGTACCGGGGGGTAAGATTGACAAATAAGACCACGATGGATATATATCTTGTATTACAAGAAAAAAAATAAGCTGGCCCGGTCAGGTTTGTCGGTCAGCCTGAGAACTGGGCAGCCTATGACAGATACCATGACCACAAACCCTGAACACCTTATCCTGAGTATTCCATCTCATCCCAGATATCTGCAGCTGGTAAGGGGGATGTTCAAAAAAGTTGGTGCCATTATGGATCTGCCCGGAACCGAGACAGAAAACATCATTCTGGCGGTTGACGAGGCCTGTGCCAATGTTATCAAACACAGCTACATGAACCAGCCCCATGGAAAAATAAATCTGTACCTGGAAATTCTTCCTGCAAAACTGCAGGTCACCATTGAAGACTTTGGCTGTAAAAGTGATCCTGCCAGAATGCATCCCAGAGATATCGATGATATCAAACCAGGCGGTCTGGGCTTGCATATCATCGATTGTGTAATGGATTCCGTACATTTTGACTGCGCTTCCAAAACCCGGAATCAGCTGAAAATGGTCAAGCAGTTTGGTCATAATAAAAACCCATGATCCGTTTTTATCCCGGATCATGGATCAGATTATATTCACAGGCTATGCACTTTTTCTTTTTTGCCCAAGGACATTTTCAATCACTGCCCGGGAAAACGGGAGAGAAATATTTTTTGTTTTGCCGGCATCAGGCTTCTGGCTGGGTTTGTGGCTGGATCCGCTGAAAGAAGTGATGGTTTTATCGCTGAACTGAATCTGGTAGTTGGGACGAATACCCTTTCCTGTGGTGCCCAGACACGCGGCAGCCCCTTGGTCGGTTCCCATGTTCTGGATTACTTTTTCCAAAAACGGGGTGGCAAGCTGGGCCAGCCGTTCCTCATCCCAGACAATGCCGGAGCTACCCGCTTTTCTGGAAGCTGCGGCCTTGGGTTTCAATTTGCGGATAAGTGTGGACAGATTCTTGAGTTTGAGCCCCAGATTCTTGACAGACCGCTTCTGGATCTCTCCTTCTGCCTGGGGTTTGAGGCTGTCCAGCCGTTCATGAACCTTTTCATATCCTTCTTTGGATTCTTCCAAAGCTTTTTTGTCAATAAGGGCATAAACATTTCTGCACATGCGGTTTATTTCCTGTCTGGATTCCCGGAATTTGTCAGGCTCCATTCCTTTTTCTCCTTGTCAAAATATTTGGATCATGCCCGGCCATATTGTACAGACCAAGCCAATTTTTTTATCATACACTGATTCTGCACCAAATTCAAGGAGTTGAGAAAAAACCCCGAACAGGAAATAATTTCAGGCAAATCCAGCCAAAAGACCCAGGACCTGATTGATATCATCGGGGGTATGGCAGGCATTGATCTGGAACCGGATGGTTTCATCTCCCTTGGGCACCACCGGGAATGTCAGTCCCACCACCAGCACACCGTTGTCATACAGGTATGTGACAAGGTCATGGGTTTTGGCGGTATCCCTTACCATCAGCGGCACCACCGGGTGCGGCCCTGCAATGGATTCCATTCCCAGTCTGTCCAGGCCCTGCCGGAACCGGGCTGTCTGTTCTTTCAGGTGCGCCAGAAGGTTTTTCCCCTGGCTGCTGTCACAGATATCAATTGCTTTGACAGCAGCTGCGCAGTCAGCCACACTCAGGGGATTGGTGTAAATATAGGTGTCTGCTTTCTGGCGCACCGCCTCCACAAGGCTCTGGCTGCCGGCGATGAACCCGCCGTTTACCCCGAATGCCTTGCCGAATGTCCCCACCACCACATCAGGCCAGGCATTGCAGAACTCCGGGGTTCCCCGGCCGGTATCCCCGAATGCGCCGATGCCGTGGGAATCATCCACCACCGTTATCACGCCGTCTTTGAACCTGCCTTCATAGTTTTTGCAAATGCCCACAATCTCGTTTATGGGAGCATAATCCCCCCGCATGCTGAAGATGCCGTCAAACACCACCACCACCCGTTCCATGTCTGAGCCCACTGCATCCAGGCAGCGTTTCAGGTCTGCCATGTCATTGTGCGCAAATATCCCCTTGTTGGCACTGGGCACGTTGCTGATGCGCATGGCACGGATAATACTGTTGTGGTTCAGCTGATCCCCTATCCAGTGGGTTTTTTTGCTGGAAATGGACAGGGCCAGTCCGCAATTGGCTGTATAGGCGGAATTGAAAATCTTTGCCCCCGGTTTTTTTACAAACCGGGCAATGCGCTCTTCCAAACGGACATGGTGAATAAAGGTACCGTCGATAAACCGGACAGCCCCGGGGCCCACCCCGAAATTCCGGGTAGCCGCATCTGCCGCCTGGATAAGTTCCGGATGGTTGGACAAAGACAGGTAGGCGTTGGAATTGAACCGCATAAATTCCCGGGAACTGTTTGCCAGCCGGTACCTGGGTCCTTTTTCCCCCCTGGGCGGTATATATGCTTCAATGATTCGTTCCGGTGATTTGCCTCTTCCTTCTGCCTTTAGGGATGACAGCTCCTGTTCCAGGCTTATATCCAGTTTGTCTGTGCTCATTTTTATTTCTCCAAACATATAATCAACAGGGTTAAAACACTTTCTTTCCGCACGGGAGGTGTTCAGCAGATAATATTGTCATCTTTTGACGGTCAGTTTGTGCGGGTCCAGTCCAGAATGACTTTTCCTGATTCTCCGGACCGCATGGCGGCAAACCCCTGTTCAAACTGTGTATACGGGAACCTGTGGGTGATCAGGGGGGTTATATCCAGACCGCTCTGGATCATGGAGGTCATCTTGTACCAGGTCTCATACATCTCCCTGCCGTAAATGCCTTTTATGGTCAACATATTGAATACCACCGTGTTCCAGTCAATGGCGGTCTCATCAGGCATGATCCCCAGCATGGCGATTTTTCCGCCATGGCACATGTTGTCCAGAATGGCATCCAGGGCTGCCGGGCTGCCGGACATTTCCATGGCCACATCAAACCCTTCTTTCATGCCCAGTTCTTTCTGGGCATCTGCCACCGACTGCCTGGTGACATCCAGGGCCAGGGTGGCCCCGGCCTGTCTGGCCAGATCCAGGCGGAAAGGGTTGAGATCGGTCACCACCACATACCGGGCACCGCTGTGCCTGGCAATGGCGGCCGCCATGCACCCGATGGGACCGGCACCGGTGATAAGGACGTCTTCGCCCAGCACATCAAAGGAAAGTGCCGTATGGGTGGCATTTCCCAGCGGATCAAAGCAGGCCAGGGTTTCCAGGGGGATGGCGGCATCGCAATACCAGACATTGGTGACCGGAATGGCCAGGTACTGGGCAAACGCCCCTGCCCGGTTGACCCCCACCCCTTTGGTGTCCCTGCACAGATGCCGGCGGCCGGCCAGACAGTTGCGGCAGTGTCCGCACACCAAATGGCCTTCCCCGGACACCAGGTCCCCTTTTTTAAAATCAGCCACATGGGACCCCACCTTTTCAATGGTGCCCACAAATTCGTGGCCGATATGCATAGGCACGGGAATGGTTTTTTGGGACCAGCTGTCCCAGTTGTATATATGGACATCCGTACCGCAGATGGCGGTGCGCAAAATTTTTATCAACACCTCGTTGTGCCTGATTTTTGGCACCGGCACATCCTGGAGCCACAACCCCGGTTCAGGCTTTGCCTTGACTATTGCTTTCATGGTCTGCTGCATGGCACTCTCTCCATGGTTTCAATATTTGCTGTGTACTGTCTCAATAATACAGCGGCAGGGCATCAGGGTCCACCCCTTTTTGCCGCATGAAATCATCCATGTTTTTCAATACACCCGGATCAATGGCAGGGGCCTGGTATTCGGCCAGCATCTTTTCTCTGGTATCCTGGATATTTTTCAATAATCTTTCTGCCGGCGACATGCCCAGGAGGTTTCTCCGCAGGGCCACTGCAGGATTCCAGGTATGGGTTCTGCATTTTTTCATGGTGTCCATGGTGGTTAAAAACAACCCCCCGGGCCCCACCGACTGGATCAGATCAAAATTCAGGGTATGGTCATCAATCACCATATCATCCATGTAAAACTGGATCATCTGGATTATTTCCAGGTCCATGATGAATTTTTCAAAGGAGACGGCACCGAAACTGTCCAGGATTCCGGCACTGTGAACAATCAGGCTCACCTGATTTTCCATGGCGGTAAACATGGAGAACATGCTTTCATATCCAGCCTGGGCAGACAGGTTTCCGGCATCTGTCACAGCCCCGCCGGCCCTGCTGGGCAGGCCGTAATACCGGGCCAGGGCAGCACAATATTTTGCCTGGAGTGCATATGCCGGGGATCCGATGGAGATATTGCCTGATTTCATGTCCGATCCGTAGCATTGGAGACCGAAAATCACCGGGGTTCCGGGATTCAGGGTCTGGGCAATCATGATGAGACCCAGGGCCTCGGCTGCCGCCATGGCCACATTGCCGGCCAGATCAATGGGGCCGGTGGTTCCGGCTGCCACCCCCGGAGAGATGATCACCGGCTGGTGATACTGTCCTGCCACGAACAGGGCCTCCAGCCCGGTTTCATCCACCTGGAGCGGACTTACCGGGCTGATCATGGTGAGTATCCGGGGGGTCTGGGCAAGGTGCTGCACGCCCCCTGAACGTATGGCTGCCAGGCCCATGATATCTTCCATCCGGTCCCGGCTGCACTGGATTCCGAAAATACATTTATCCGAATATTTCAATGCCGCATACATCATGGCCAGGTGGCTGTGGTGGGCTGCCACATCTGAAGGCTGGGCCAGAATACCGCCGTTGATTCTGAAGACAGGACTGGCATGCACCAGTTTGACAAGATCCACATGGTCCTGGAAAATCGCATCCCGCATGTTCCCGTCCGGATCCATGATGGCGGCACAGCCGTATCCTGCTGCAATCTTTGATGCGCCTCTGCCGATGGTTATGTCATGGACCGGGTTGATGCCGTGGAGGGTAAAGGTATCCGGTGCCTGTGCCAGCAGCGCAGGGATCTGGTCCGGAGAAAATACCACCCGGTCATCTTTGATGCAAAGACCCTTTTCCGCCAAAAGCGCCAGAAAAGGCCTGCTCAAAACCCGTATCCCGATTTCAGCCAGAATCTTTTTCGCCATCTGGTCCAGTTTGTCAAGTTTTTCCCGGGAAACTGATCCGGTCATAATGCATTCTTTCGTTTTATATGAAAGCAGTATTTACTGATATCGGCAATACCATAAAAACAGCAGCTCCACCAGACCATGGCATGAATTTTTTTTATCCAGCTGGAAACAAAAACAGATGGGTGCAAAAAAAAGAGGTCCTGGGGTTTACAGGACTTTGGGAACTTTTTATAGTACCATCAT
>JAABUB010000026.1 GCA_011389575.1 Desulfotignum sp.
TGCCTGATGACGGCAGTTCTTACAATAACCGGTCAGGCAAAGCCGTTTTCCGGTTATGGTGAAGGTCCGGGTGATCTCTTCTGGAAGAGGAATCTGGTCCAGATCAGGATCATGAAAATCATAAATTTTATTACAGAAAAGGCAGTAAAAATGATGGTGTTCTTCTCTGTTTGGATCAAACCGCCTGGGGTCTCCCTGGCCTTCTACGATATCGATGATCTGAATCCGGGCAAAGGTGATCAGGGTGCGGTTCACCGTATCCAGAGAAATGTTGGGGAATCTGTGCAAAAGCTGTTTGTGGATTTGGTCTGCACTGGGATGCTCTTTTGAATTTTTAAGCGCACCATATACTGCTGCCCGCTGGGGGGTGATTTTTAATCCATGGTTTTTGCACAATTGGGTGAACCGATCCACAATGACATCCTTTTTCTTATTAATTTAGATTATTAAATAGGATTGATACGTATTTGTCAAGGAAAAACTTGAGAAAAATATCTGCCAACCTGCTATACTGGATAACAACTATGTGCATAGATTCAGGGAGGGACCATGAGAAATTTGCGATTATGCCAGGTGATTCTGGTATGCACTGTCTTTTTTTGGGGGAATACTTTTACGGGTCATGCCCTGGACAGCCAGCAAATCACCGAGTTGATCCAGTCAGCGCGCCAGGGGGATACCCGGGCCATGCGGAACCTGGGCCGGGCCTATTATGAAGGTGACGGGGTGCTCAAGGATCCTGCCAGGGCCAAATGCTGGATCAGGCAGGCACGGTTTTAAGGAGAACGGGCCGCCCCGGGTGGTCCGGGGCGGTGCATACAGCGATAATGTATCAGCCATCGGCTGTACCTGCCGCCAGGGTATGATGCCTGCCATGAAAAGCGAACGGGTAGGCTTCAGGCTGGTGGTGAAAAAGCGGTTCTGAACACTGAGCGGATAAAGGTGTTCAGCGCATCATAAGAAATTTTTTCCACCCGGGCACACCCGATGGCTTCCAAAAACACATAATACACAAAAAGGCCGTGCTTTTTTTTGTCCCGTCCGGCAGCTGCCAGAATCCGGCCGGCATCATAATCCAGATTTGTGGGCAGGCCAAGTCCTTGAAGCAGGGAAAAAATGCGGTCCAGCTCGTGCGGGGCAAGCAGCCCTTTTTCCCGGGAGAAAACAGCAGCTGCTGCCATGCCCCGGGAAACTGCCTGGCCGTGTCCACAAGGGTCGATTTTCTCAATGGCATGGCCGATGGTATGTCCGAAATTGAGCTTGCGCCGCTCACCGGTTTCATGTTCATCCTGCTGCACCACCCGGGATTTTATGTCCACAGAATTGGACACCAGATGTGAAATGACCCGGGGGTCCAGGTCCAGGGCTTTTTGCTGGTTTTTTTCAATAAAGGACAGCATATCAGCATCTGCAATCAATGCATGCTTGACAATTTCCGCCAGGCCATTGGAGATTTCGGCTTTCGGCAGTGTTTTGAGCATGTCCAGATCACAGATTACAAACACGGGCTGGCAGAATACCCCCACCATATTTTTGTAGGCAGACAGATTGACCCCGTTTTTACCCCCTAAGCTGGCATCCACCTGGGACAGCAGGGAGGTGGAAACAAATCCGAAAGCCACACCCCGCAAAAAAATAGAGGCCACAAATCCGGTAATGTCGCAGACAATACCCCCGCCGATGCCCAGAATAAAAGTGGAGCGGTCACATCCCAGGGCCACCAGCCGGGTCAGGATATATTCCACCGTGGCCAGGGTTTTAATTTTTTCACCCGTACCGATGGTTATAACAGATCCTTGGGGAAAGGCGTGCCCGTAAAGGGATTTTATATTTTCATCGGTTATGATCACCAGGGGCTGGTCCGGCAGATAAGCACCAAGGTTGGCCAGATGTTCTCCCACATGGATAAAGGAGGATCCCCATTTGCCATGAATATGATGGGTTTTCATCACGGGGCTTCAATGATGGTTCTGATGGCATTCATTTTTTCCATGACCTGTGCAAACTGGTCTGGATACAAGGACTGGGCCCCGTCACTCAAGGCCTCTTCCGGATGGTTATGGACCTCGATCATAAGACCGTCCACTCCCAGGGCGGCCGAGGCATAGGCCAGCCAGATCACCTGGTCCCGGACCCCGGCGGCATGGCTGGGATCCACGATCACCGGCAGGTGGCTTTCTTTTTTTACTGCAGGCACAACAGACAGGTCCAGGGTGTTTCTGCTGTGGCGCACAAAAGTCCGGACCCCGCGTTCACACAAAATCACATTGGGGTTGCCTTCTTCCATGATATATTCTGCGGCCATGAGCCATTCCTGGAGCATGGCAGACATGCCCCGTTTTAAAATGACCGGTTTTTTCGACCTTCCGGCCCTGCGCAGCAGGGAAAAATTCTGCATGTTCCGGGTACCGATCTGGATAACATCCACACAGGCTTCCACTATATCAAAGGTTTCCGTATCCATGACTTCGCTGACCACGGCAAGCCCGGTTTCTTCTCTGACCCGGGCTAAGTATTCAAGGCCTTTTTTTCCAAGGCCCTGAAAGGAATAGGGGGATGTTCTGGGTTTGAACGCCCCTCCCCTGAAGAGTTTGGCCCCGGCTTTTTTAACCGCCTGTGCAATGGCCAGAACCTGTTTTTGGCTTTCAACAGCACAGGGCCCGGCAATCACGGGCATGGTGCCATTTCCGAAAACCGCGTCACCGATTTTCACCTGGGTGTTTTCCTGCCTGAACTCCCGGCTGACAAGCTTATAGGGTTTTGTCACCGGAATAACCTCCTTTACACCGTCAAGTCCCAGAAAATGGTCGGCGTCCACCGATCCTTTGTTGTACAGGATGCCGATGGATACCCGGTCTCCTCCGGGTATGGGCCGGGCTGTGTAGCCTCTTTTTTCAACAGCTGCAACAACAGCCTGGACTTGATTTTCGGTTGTGCCTTTTTTCATTACGAGTAACATTCGAAGCCTCCATTAGGGGTTTTATCAGTATTCACAGGTTAGGGCAACACAAAAGGCTTGGAACATCAGGCCTTTAGGGGAAAACAATCAGGGTCTGTTTTTTTTATAAATCGGTATGGTACGTCAACAGGGTCTGCATGGGAGGTACCACAAGATTTGTTTCTATGTAAAAGAACAAACTCATGGCAGCGTATTATAGAGTCTCTTTTTCAAGTGTCAATGAAAAAGAAAATAAATCTGTGATGCAGATTCTCATTTTCATTGCTTGACATGGTTTGCCTGATTTCATATATTTCTCACAATTTATACGCTGGATAAAAAGGCATTTGCCAGACCAACAGCCATGATACATTTTGAAAACGCCGCGCCTGTAAAAATCAAGGGAGTGGGCGGGGGATTATGGATTTCTCTGGATCCCACCCACCCTGAAGATGTCTTGATCACAGAAGTGGATAAGATCTTTAAAAAATTAAAACACCTGGCAATCAATGCCAATGTGGTCATCGACATGGGAGAGGCCCGGGGACATGAAGGTCTTTTTGCCCTTGTAAAAACCCGGTTGATTGAAAAATTTGAAGTGGGCCGGGTGACAAGCCCCCCGAAAAAACAGTCTGCCCCCACACAAAGAATCCGGCAGCGGGATCTTACCCGGGGCTGGAACCAGCACCGCAGTAATGTGCTGATGCTTCGGGGCAGGGTCCGGTCCGGTCAAAAGATTGATACAAAAAAACATGTGGTGATTTTTGGGGATGTGAATCCAGGTGCGGAAATATTTGCCGGCGGAGATATCATTGTACTGGGCAGACTGGCGGGAAAAGTGCATGCAGGCAGCCCGGCAGATGAAACATCTATCGTGTTTGCCCTTGCCTTTGATCCCACCAGTGTCAAGATCGGTACAATAACCGCTGCCGGCAGTGAAGAATGCAGCCATGCCACACCGGAGTTTGCCTGTGTGAAAGACGGCAACATCCTGGTCCAGGATTACATGAAGACAAATCCGTTCAGGAAAATGCCATGGCCGGAGCCGGTTTAAACATACTTTAAAAATAGAGGTGCGAATTTGGAAGGGAAAATCATTGTAGTCACATCCGGAAAAGGCGGGGTGGGCAAAACCACTGCCACTTCTTCCATTGGTGCTGCCCTTGCTCTGGAAGGCAATCGCGTGGCCATTGTGGATATGGATATCGGACTGCGGAACCTTGATGTTGTCATGGGGCTTGAAAACCGGATCGTTTTTAATATTGTGGATGTGGTCGAGGGCCGGTGCAAAGTTGAACAGGCAGCCATACGCGACAGAAGAATTGAAAATTTATTTTTGATTCCCGCCTCCCAGAGTGATAACAAAGACGTTCTCACCACTGCCGGCGTTGAAAGGATTGCCAAGCAGCTGCGGTCCAAATTTGATTTTATCATCATGGATTCTCCTGCCGGCATTGAACGGGGGTTTGAAAATTCAGTGGTATCTGCTGACGAAGCATTGGTGGTCTGTACGCCGGATGTGTCTGCTGTCAGGGATGCGGATCGGGTGATCGGGCTGTTGTATGCAAGGTCTTTGAATCCCAAACTGATTGTCAACCGCATTGAACCCGCCCGGGTGGTACGCGGGGAAATGCTCAGTCACCAAGATGTGCTGGAAGTCTTGTCCATTGACCTTGTGGGGTTGGTTCCCATGGATGAAAAAGTGCTGATTTCTTCCAATACCGGTACCCCTTTGGTGCTGCAGAATGATTCAAAAGCGGGGGTGGCGTTTCGCCAGATTGCCAGACGTCTGAACGGAGAAGAAGATCTGCCCATTGAGATGCCTGTCTATAAAACCAGCATGTGGCATAAACTCAGCAAGACATTCGGGTTAAAACAATAAGGAGAAGTTTCATGCTCAGCGGATTATTCAAACGGTTCACCACCAAAAAAAACAGCAGGGATGACGCCAAAAAGCGGCTCCAATTCTCTTTGATTTATGACAAACTCGAAGTCAACGACACCACCTTAACAGATCTGCAGCAGGATATTGTGGATGTGATTTCCAAATATTTTGAAATCGATAAAGATTCTCTGGAGTTAAAAGTCAAACGGGATGACAATGTATCAGCCCTGGTATTCAACACCCCCATCCTCCATGTAAAGCGCAAAAAAGTATGAAATCAGAATAGCTGCATCTAACCAGATCCCGTATCGTTCGGGTTGAACGTCACCCGCTCCCTGGGGGTGACGCGCAACCGGTCAAATTTCACCATCTGAATAGTCCGGTCACAAGCCACCCACAACAACGCCTGAGCCTGTCCGCTTATTCCCCGATCTTGGATATCCTGATGCCCAGTTCCTGGAGCTGGGCCGGCGATGTACTGGAAGGGGCTTCCGTGAGAAGACAGGTGGCCTTCTGGGTCTTGGGAAAGGCAATAACGTTCCTGATGGAATCTTCTTTGCACAACAGCATGATGAGCCGGTCCAGACCAAAGGCAATACCGCCGTGGGGCGGGGCCCCGGCAGCCAAAGCATCCAGCAGAAAACCGAATTTTTCCCGGGCCTCCTCCTGCTGGATACCCAGGCATGCCAGCACTTTTTCCTGGAGGGCTGTGTCATGGATACGGATACTGCCCCCGCCGATTTCCATGCCGTTGAGCACCAGGTCATAGGCCCGGGAATTGACCTGCAGCGGATCGGTGTCCAGCATGGGAATGTCTGCTTCACTGGGGGCGGTAAAGGGGTGGTGCAGGGCCTGGTACCGCTTTTCTGTTTCATCGTATTCCAGCAGGGGAAAGTCGGTAACCCAGGTGAACGAGAACCGGTCTTCAGGGATCAGTTTGAGCCTGCGGGCCAGTTCGTTTCTGAGCTGGCCCAGGGCTTCATTGGTGATATGGGGCTGGTCTGCCACAAAAAACACAATATCCCCGGGGGCAAGATCCAGGCGCTGTGCCAGGGTCTGTTTTTCATCATCAGTGAAAAATTTGGCAATGGGAGACTGCCACTGGTCCTCTTTGATCTTGATCCAGGCCAGTCCCTTGGCCCGGTAGACAGCGGCAAACTCGGTAAGCTCATCTATCTGCTTGCGGGTAAAGGCGGCACATCCCTTTGCATTGATGGCCTTGACCAGGCCGCCGCTTTTCACCACATTGGCAAACACCTTGAAACCGGTGTCTGCCACAATGTCTGATACATTGACAAGTTCCAGGCCAAACCGCAGGTCCGGACGGTCCAGACCGAACCGGTCCATGGCCTCTGCATAGGTGAGCCTGGGAAAGGGGGTGGAAAGATCCATATCCAGTACTTTTTTGAAAATGGCGCAGATCAGGCCTTCGGCAATTTCCATGATCCGGTCTTCATTGACAAAGGACAGCTCCATGTCGATCTGGGTGAATTCCGGCTGGCGGTCCGCCCGCAGGTCCTCATCCCGGAAACATTTGACAATCTGGTAATACCGGTCAAATCCTGAAATCATGAGCAGCTGCTTGAACAGCTGGGGGGACTGGGGAAGGGCATAGAATTGACCCTGGTTGACCCGGGAGGGAACCAGATAGTCTCTGGCCCCTTCCGGCGTGGACCGGGTTAAAAACGGGGTCTCGATGTCAATGAAGCCGTTATGGTCCAGGTAATTGCGGATGGCCATGGTGGCCTGGTGCCGGGCCAGGATATTGCGTTTGAGCTGGGGCCGCCGCAGGTCCAGGTAACGGTATTGGAGCCGGATATTTTCCGAGGCTTCCACCCGGTCTTCAATCAGGAAAATCGGGGTTTTTGCCACAGAGAAGATTGCAAGTTCCTCCACAAGGATTTCAACGGCGCCGGTGGCCATATTGGGATTGATCATATCTGCCGGCCTGGCCGTCACTTTTCCCTGGATGCCAAGTACATATTCGCTTCTGATTTCCTGGGCTTTTTCATGAACTGTTCTGGAAACCAGGGGATTGAAAACCACCTGGGTGATGCCTTCTCTGTCCCGCAGATCCACAAAAACAACCCCGCCGTGATCCCGGCGGTGCTGTACCCATCCCATTAACACCACGTTTTTTCCAATATCTGTGTCCCGGAGCTCAGAACAAAAATGGGTCCGCTTCATATCTCCTAGTAAGTCTGTCACCTGGTCTATCCTCTGTTATCCGTTATCGGTTTGTAAAATTTTTTTCAGCTCGGGTACCAGATGGTCCATGGAAATGGAAACCTGTTCCCTGGTAGCCATGTTTCGCAGAATCATCTGGTTTTCCGCCATTTCAGTTTGTCCGGCAATGAGCACGTGGCTGGCGTTGAGCTTGTCCGCCCGCTTCATAAGGGCTTTCAAGCTTTTTCCCCTGAAATCGGTGACAGCCTGAAAACCTGACCGGTTCAGATCGCAGGACAGGTGATAGGCAGCTTCCATGGCGGGTTCCCCCAAGGCCACAATAAAAAGGTCCGGACCTGGTTCTTCTGGTATCTGTTCCAGCTGTTCCATCACTTCCACCAGGCGGTCAAACCCGATGGCAAAACCGATGGCAGGGGTATCCGGGCCTCCCAGTTCCTTTACCAGGCCGTCATACCGGCCCCCGCCTGCAACAGCACTCTGGGCACCCAGGCTTGTGGTCTGGATTTCCCAGGCGGTTCTGGTGTAGTAGTCCAGGCCCCGCACCAAAGATTTGTCAATGAAAAAGTCCACTTTCTGCTTTTGCAGCGTGGATTTCACCGTGTTAAAATGGTCTTCACAGGCAGGACACAGATGGTCCACCGTGGCAGGGGCTCCGGCCAGGGCCGCCTGGCAGGTCTGCGCCTTGCAGTCCAGTATCCGCATGGGGTTTTTGGTCATCCGCCGCTGGCAGATGTCACACAGGGCATGTTTTTTCTCCCCCAGAAAATCCAGCAGAGACCCGGTAAAATCCGGGCGGCATTCCGGGCATCCCAGGCTGTTGATGTGGGCGCTCAGCCCTGTGAGGCCCAACCTTTTGAACAGTTCATGCTGTAAAAAGATCAGCTCGCAGTCCACAAGGGCGGATGCAATGCCGAACACCTCTGCATCGATCTGATAAAACTGGCGGTACCTGCCTTTCTGGGGCCTTTCCCGCCGGAACATGGGCCCGGTCATGTAAAATTTTCTGACAGGATCACTGGCATGCATCTTGTGCTGGATATAGGCCCGGCAGATGGAGGCGGTGGCTTCCGGCCGCAGGGTCAGTTTGTCTCCTTTGCGGTCTGCAAAGGTGTACATTTCTTTTTCCACAATATCAGTGGCCTCACCGATACTCCGGGCGAACAGCTGGGTTTTTTCCAGCACAGGAATGCGGATTTCCCGGTAGCCGAAGGCTTCAAACAATTCAAAGGCCAGGTTTTCAACTTTCTGCCACAGCCGTGTCTGTTCGGGCAGTATATCTCGGAATCCTCGTATGGTCTGCATGGTGGTTGCGTCTTCAGGTATAGGGTTAATGCCAAAATTTTATGTAAACGCTCTATATAGTTTGAAATCAGCCTGTTAGTCAATACGTAATTCCAGGAAAATGCAGGGACAGCATCTATTTTCGTATTTTTACTGAATTGGCATGGGCGTGCAGGCCTTCTATTTCCGCCAGACGGATCACGTCATCCGCCTCGTTTTGAAAAGCCTTTTCGGCATAGTGAATCAGGCTGGTTTTTTTTATGAAATTATCCACGCCCAGAGCAGAGGAAAACCGGGCAGTCCCGGCGGTGGGCAGTACATGGTTGGGCCCGGCAATATAATCGCCCATGGGTTCCGGGGTGTAGGATCCCAAAAACAGGGCACCGGCATTTTGGATACGGTCAATGTAGTCAAAGGGTTCTGACACCATCAGTTCCAGGTGTTCCGGGGCCAGGCGGTTCGACAGATCAATGCCGGTTTCAATGTCCGGTACCAGCATGACAGCCCCGAAATTGTCCAAAGACTGTCTGGCTGTTTTTTGTCTGGGCAGCGCTTTTAACTGGTCTTCCATGGCGGTCAGGGTCTGGGAGGCGATTTCTCTGGAATCGGTCACCAGGATGGCGGATGCCATGGCATCATGTTCTGCCTGGGACAACAGGTCGGCTGCAATAAATGCAGGGTCTGCGGACCTGTCCGCAATGATCAGAATCTCACTGGGCCCTGCGATCATGTCAATGCCCACAGTGCCTGCCACGATTTTTTTTGCCAGGGTCACATAAATATTGCCCGGTCCCACAATCACATCCACCTTTGGCACCTGGTCTGTGCCATAGGCAAGGGCAGCGATGGCCCAGGCACTGCCGGCCTTGAAAACAGATGAGATGCCCACTTTCCGGGCTGCTGCCAGGATATGGGGGTTTATTTTGCCGTCTGCCATGGGCGGGGTCATCAGGACAATGGATGAAACGCCTGCCACGGCTGCGGGAATGCCGCCCATGAGCACGGATGATACCAATGGTGTTTTTCCGCCTGTGGCACCGGGTGCATACACGCCCGCCGCCCCCACAGGCCTGACCAGCTGTCCCAGTATCACCCCGTTTCTCGGCGTGTCGATCCAGTCCTTTTGTTTTTGTTTTTCATGAAACCCGGTGAGCTGAACGATGGCCCGGTCCAGGGTGTCCAGAAACCGGGCATCCACCGATGCCAGTGCTGCATCAAATTCTTCTGTCGTCACTTTCAGGGTGTCCAGGGTCACGGCATCCGAGTCAAACCGGTTGGTGTATTCCACCAGGGCCTGGTCTCCCCGGGTTTTCACATCATTGATAAAGGCCAGAACATTGTCATGATCCGCGCTGGAAAATCCCAGGCCCCTGTCTATAATCGTTTTGACACGTTCTTCCGCTTCCCGGGAAGGGTATTCAAAAAGTTTCATGGTTTTATATTTGTTACTGTTTAGGGGGTTTAAAGAAAATACGGCGGCTTTTTTTTAATAACGGACATGCCTTGCAGGCACAATAAATCATGTAATCCTCCGGCAGCCTGCCCGTTTGTTTCCTATAAGCAGCCGAAGATATACCAGAAATCGTGTAGTTAATCCAGGAAATAACAGCCTTGGGCTGAGCAATCTTTTTTAACCCGGGTATGCCCACACCGAATATTAAAAGAACCCAACGGGTTTGAAAAGTTCTTTCATATAAAATGGCCATGCCCTGACGGGTACAACAAGAATGAAAGCTGTTAGCCGTTAGCCGTCAGGTATTGGCTTAAAACTTAACACTTTCATATAAAATAAAAAAAGGGCAGAAAAACTTTCTGCCCTTTTGCTGGGTTCAAAACACAAGTGTACGGGTTAGAAGTTCAAGGTTTTCTGCAGTTCTTCCGTGGTAAAATCCCATGGCACATTATGAGGGGGAACCGGATCTGTAAACATTTCGGGCAGCTGGTCGTCGATGTCTGTGAATCCTGCTTTTTTATTGAACTCCTTTTCGTTTTTGAGAATGGATTTTCCCAGCTCCAGAATATCATCCGGTGTAAGGTTCAGTCCGTATCTGGCATTGAGCATCTTTGCCACGGTGGGCAGTCCGTCTTCGTTGTCCAGGACGGCAAAGGCCACAAACAGACACAGCCCGGCCGCATCAATCGCAGCTGTGGCGATCTGCAGTCCCTGGGACAATTCTATGTTGCCCGCATTTTTGTGGGGATCAACCGTGCCGCCGACACTTAATATATTGGCGGTGACACCATAGCCGGCTGTATGGTCCGCACCCATGGGGGTGGTGGCATAGGTCACACCAACCCCTTTACAGGTACGGGGATCATAGGCAGGCAATGCCTGTTTTTTCACCACCGGTATACGGTCAACGCCCAGAGCGTCTCCGGTGAACTGGGCACCGTTTCCGATGATTTTGCCTTCCGGTGCATATTCCCCCACTTTGGAGAGCAGGTCGATGGCAGCCTGGCCGTCTCCCCAGGGGATCATGCCCCCTTCCATGGCAATGCCGATGGTTACCCCTGTTTCAATGGTATCCAGGCCGAAATCATCACATAGCTTGTCCAGGGTGGCGATGTGATCCATATCCTGGATGGTGGTGTGGGCCCCGAACGCCCAGATGGTTTCATATTCAAATCCGCAGGTCAAAAAGTTGCCGTCTTTGCCATGGTACACATTGGAGCATTTGATAACGCATCCGGGATGGCAGGGCTCTGTGGTGATACCGTTGCGTTTTTCAATGGTTTCAGCCATGGCTTCCCCGGAAATGGCCTGGGCATGGTCAAACCGGCCGGAGCGGAAGTTTTTGGTGGGCAGGGTACCGGCCTCATTGATGACATTCACCAGTACGGCCGTGCCCAGGGCAGGCAGGCCTTCGCCGGTGACAGGATGGTTTCTGAGCATTTCCACCCAGCGTTTGTTGGCAGCCTTGAATGCCTCGGGGTCCTTGATTTCCACCCGGGGGGCCCCGGTGTCATCCACCACAACAGCCTTGATTTTTTTGGATCCCATGACCGCACCAAGCCCGCCTCTGCCGTGTGCCCGTCCGGGCCGGCCGTTCATGTCCGCCTGGTTGATGGATGCCCCCTTAAGGCATTGTTCGCCGGCCTGGCCGATGCTCAGCACACCCACGTTTTTGCCGTATTTGTCCCACAGGGCTTCCATGACAGCGTAATTGCCTTTTTTGGCCAGGTCATCTGCCGGAAGTATTTGCACCCCGTCCTTGTTCACCACCACCAGGCTGTACCCCTCGTCTTCGGGTTTGTCTTCCAGAACAAGGGCGGTGATGCCCAGTCTGGCAAGCTTCTGGGAAACAAGGCCCCCGGCATTGCTTTCTTTGATGCCGCCGGTGAGAGGCGATTTTGCGCCGGCAGACATCCTGCCGGAATCAGCAGCAGGAGATCCGGTGAGAACGCCCGGGGCAAAGAAGAGTTTGTTGTTTTTTCCCAAAGGATGACAGGTGGCCGGCACTTCATCCAGAATCATTTTGGATGTGAGGGCCCTGCCCCCCAGTCCTGCATATTTTTCCGGGGTTTCATCGAATGTAAAGGTTTTGCTTTTTGTGTTGATCCGCAATAATTTTCCCATGTTTCCTCCTTGGCAAGATGCATTCATTATTTAAACCTGCATGGCAGCACATGGTTTTATGACAGTGCCGGCCATTGTTGTGATCTCATTGGTGGTGGTGTTGTGAACCCGGCGTGACCCATCGGACCGGACCCAACATATCTGCATCCCCTTTATGCCATGACAATGGGTTCAAGTCCAGTATAAAATACAGGGTAATCGCATGCAGATGCAGCGTTGTATATATTGACATAGCCTCTTGTGGGTGCCGTGTGACAGGACCGTCAGATTACAATCTCGGGCCGGTCACACGGCACCCGCAGGAGGCGGGCATACGCAGCTGAACAGGATGTGGTTACATGCGAAGGCCCCGGTATAAAATACCGGCCTGATAAAACCCTCTGAAAACCCTTTGGGGCGGTCTGTTAAAGACGGCCGGATTCCGACAGTTCTTCAAGACCTTCTTTGTCCTGAATTTCAATGGTGCGGGTCTGGACTTCGATGAGGCCGGCATCCCCCATTTTCTTGAACATTCTGGAGATGGTTTCCGGGGTGGTGCCGATGAGGTTGGAAAGTTGTGCCTTGGAAATGGGAAGACTGACCCGGGTTTCATTGTTTTGCTCCCTGGAAAGGGTGAGCAGATATGCGGCAAGCCTGGCCGGTACTTCCTTGAGGCTTAAGGCCTCGATCTGCACGGTAAAATCCCGCAGCCGCCTGGCCAGATCCGCCAGCATATTCATGCCCAGCGCAGGCATGGTGGTGATCAGTTTTACAAACCGGTCTCTGGGCAGAAAAATAAGGCCGGCAGGTTCCAGGGCCATGGATGAGGCGGGAAAATTTTTTCCCTGGAACACCGGCACTTCACCAAAGGTGTGGCCGGGACCGTAAATATGCAGAATCTGCTCTTTCCCGTCCATGGAAAGCTTGAACACCTTGATTCTGCCGGTTTCCACAATATAAATGCCGTTGCCTTTGTCCCCTTCATTGAAAATCATTTCTCCGCGTTTATAATGTTTGCACACGGCAATTCGTGAAAGGGTTTCCAGCTGGTCGGCAGACAAGCCTGAAAAAAGGGCAATTGTTTTTAAGACTTTGATACGGTATACTTATCCTTAATTACAGCTATTATCACCATGCCGGTTCCGGCAACACATAAAAATGTACAAATAAAAAGTAGTGTCTTGATTCAGATCAAGGTTTTATATGCCATGCTATAGTAAGTTTGCTTCAGGATGTAAAGTGTATTTGTTGGTTATCTGAAAAACAAGGAAGGTGGATAATGAAATGTCCGGGACAAGATACCCAGTATTGGGACCAGAATGCGATTTTTGAAACCCATTGTCCGGAATGCGGTCATGAAATGGAATTTTTTAAAGATGATGCCACCCGGCGCTGCAGCCACTGCAGCAAAAAAATCGTGAATCCCAAAATGGATTTTGGTTGCGCTGCCTATTGCAAGTTTGCCGAGCAATGTCTGGGCACACTGCCTGAAGAGTTTGTGGCCCAGCAGGAGGATTTGTTGAAAGACCGGGTGGCGGTGAAGATGAAGCAGTATTTTGGCACGGATTTTACACGCATCGGCCATGCCGGCCGGGTGGCAAGATTTGCTGAAAAGATCGGAAAACAGGAAAAAGCCAACCTGGCTGTGGTTCTTTGTGCTGCCTATCTCCATGACATCGGCATAAAAAATGCGGAAAAAAAACATGGTTCAGCAGAACCAAAATACCAACATAGCGAAGGCCCGCCTGTGGCAAAAAAAATTCTGGAAAACCTGGGTGCCAAGGAAGAACTGGTAAAAGAGGTATGCGATATCATCGCCCACCATCACCATCCCGGGCCTGATGAAACCACCAATTTTAAAGTGGTGTATGATGCGGACATGCTGGCCAATATGGCGGAATGCCAGGGAAAAGAACAGATTGATGCAGACACCCTGTCAAAAAAGATTCTTCGTATCTATCTGACGGATGCGGGCAGGGAAGTGGCCCGGCAGACGTTGATGAAAAAGAGCTGACAAAAGAAAAACCAGATAACAACCTGCGGATCAGGATATATAAGGAGAAAGACCATGAAAGTGATCAGAAAAATAATAGAAATAGATGATGAAAAATGTGATGGATGCGGCAATTGTGTACCTTCCTGTGCAGAAGGGGCCATTCAGATTATCGACGGCAAAGCCCGTGTTATCGCGGACAAGTATTGTGACGGTCTGGGAGCCTGCCTTGGCGAATGCCCCCGGGATGCTTTACACATTGTGGAACGGGAAGCAGAGGAATTTGACGAAGAGGCTGTCCACCAATTGCTTGAAAAACACGCAAAAGACGGAGAAGCGGAGACCAGAGGACCGGCTATGATATCAGGGGGTTGCCCTTCTGCTGCTGTGAAAAGTTTTCCCCCCTCTCCGTGTGACTGTGCCAACCAGGCAAAAACCCAGGCATCCAGCGGCCCGTCAGCATTGGGCCACTGGCCGGTGCAGATCCGGCTGGTGCCGGCCGGGGCCCCGTTTTTAAAAAATGCCGATCTTGTGATTGCAGCAGATTGTGTACCAGTGGCCTATCCCTCTTTTCACAGGGATTTTCTGGCGGGCAAGGCCGTAATGATCGGTTGTCCCAAGTTTGATGATGTCCAGGGATATGTGGACAAGCTGACCCGGGTGTTTGCGGAATCAGGCATCAAGAGCATCACCGCGGTGATCATGGAGGTGCCCTGCTGTGCAGGGCTGCCGGCTATTGTCAAAAAGGCCCTGGAAAACAGCGGCATGGATATTCCCTTTTCCCAGGTTACTGTCAGTGCCAGAGGAGAGATCCTTTCATGAAATGGTCCCTTGAGGCGGAAGCTCCCATTAACAAGGTGCCGTTTTTGGGAACCGCGGACTGCATCGGCTGCAATGCCTGTGTCAAGGTTTGCCCTGCCTCCGGCATGCCTGATGCTTCAGGCATGTAAGAAAAATACCTACACAACAATCAGAAATATTCCAATTGATCCTTTACTTTCTTGTTGTTAGGGTGATATGTGCAAAAAATGATATGAGATCGTTTTTTAACCCCACTAACAAGGAGGATCGTATGAAAGTAAGACATCTATTTTTTATCGGGTTTATTGCCATTGTTTCCCTGGCATTCTGCCAGTCTGCATTTGCCAAGGACAGAGTCGTATTTGGCGGCGGACCTGCCGGCGGTACTTTCCAGGTAGTGGCCAATGCCATCCAGGTGTACGACCCCATTAAAGCGGAACCTGATTTCAAAGTACAGGCCCAGTCGTCAGCCGGTTCTGTGGAAAATTTAAGAAAAACCGATGCCGGCCGGCAGCATATGAGTGTTGTGTATTCCGGACATGTGTACCAGGGCCGGAATGGAAAAATGAAAAATGATCCCACAAAATATGAAAATGTCATGGCCGTGGCATTTTTATACGGCGCTCCGGCCCAGCTGGTTGTTAAAGCCGGTTCAGGCATCAAGAGTGTCAAGGACTTAGAAGGCAAAAAAGTGGGCGTGGGTAATGCCGGCTCCGGCGCTTTTGCCAACTGTGAACTGTTTTTCAGTCACATGGGTGTGTGGGACAAGGTTGAAAGAAATGCCATGGGTTATAATGATGCAGCCCAGGCTTTCGGCAACAACCAGCTGGATGCTTTCTGGCTGTTTGTGGGATATCCCACCGGTGCTGTTATGATGGCGGCCCAGACCAATGATATCGCCATGGTCAACCTTCACAAGGATGCGGAAGAATCAGGATTTTATAAAGAATATCCCTATTTCGATAAAGTCACTATTCCGGCCAATACCTATAAAGGGGTTGACTATGAAGTGAAATCTTTCCAGGACTCCGCCCTGTGGGTAGCCAACAAAGATGTGCCTGCTGATACAGTCTATAAGATGCTGTCCCTGATTTATACTGATGAAGGCCTGGCACATATGGTTTCCCAGAAAAAAACCTTTAAGAGCATGTCTGTCAAATCAGGTCCCACCGGTGTTGTTACCCCGTTTCATCCAGGAGCTGAAAAATTCTGGAAAGAAAAAGGTGTTTTATAACATAACATTCCTGTACGCTGATGTA
Organism: Desulfotignum sp.; assembly: GCA_011389575.1. Classification (GTDB taxonomy): domain Bacteria; phylum Desulfobacterota; class Desulfobacteria; order Desulfobacterales; family Desulfobacteraceae; genus Desulfotignum. Next base: position 15,901 of record JAABUB010000026.1, read on the forward strand.
TGATACCCAAGGCACGGGGCATTGCCCCCCGTGCCTTGGCGGCCTCCATAAAACGACACCATGGCTGTGACAAGCATTTTAAAGGAACATACCTGGGTGCGCCCGGACCGAACAAACAGGTATCTTCATTAAAAAGTTACTTAAAAGACAGGAAGGCGGATTGTGTACAATAAACTGAATCGATTCGAGCAAATTTTTTTTGATATCTGTTCGGTGACCCTGGTTCTTTTCTATGCCTGGGCCGCTGTGGTGCAGCCCATGGCCACCCAGTATCACCGGGGTGTGTATGTAATAATAACCTATATTCTTGTCTTTTTGCTTTATCAAGCCAAAACACCCATCGGACGGGTCATCGATTATATCCTGATCATATTGTCTGTGGCATGTGTTGGCTACTGGATCATCATGTTTGAGGCCATCAATTACAGGACCGGGGCAGAAACCCCTGTGGATGCAGCATTTGCCATCGTCGGGGTGCTCATTGGCGTGGAACTGGCCAGGCGGGTGGTGGGCAATATCTTTGTGATCATGGGGGTTGTGTTTCTGTTGTATGGGGTTTACGGATATAAGGCCCCGGACCTGATTTCCCATGCAGGAGCACCGTTTGCCGAGCTGTGTGTCAGCATATTTTACAAAAGCGACGGGGTTTTCGGCATCATGGCCAGTGTTCTGGCCACCTATGTGATTTTGTTTGTTTTGTTTGGCGCATTTCTGGAAAAATGCGGGGCCCAGAAATTTTTCATTGACTGGCCCCTGGCAGCAGTGGGCCACCGCATCGGCGGCCCCGGCAAAGTATCGGTCATTGCCTCGGGCCTGTTTGGCTCCATTTCCGGCAGTGCCATTGCCAATACCGTGTCCACGGGGATGTTCACCATTCCCATGATGAAAAAAGCCGGATTCAAGCCCCATGTGGCCGGCGGTATCGAGCCGGCAGCCTCCATCGGCGGGATGTTCATGCCCCCTATCATGGGGGCGGGCGGGTTTATCATGGCGGAATTGACCGGGCTGCCCTATTCCCAGATCATGCTGGTGGCGATTTTTCCGGCATTTATGTATTTTTTTTCCGTCTTTGTCATGGTGCATTATGAAGCCAAAAAAGAGAATGTGGTGGGTGAAAAATCCAAATTCAGTGCCATGCAGATATTTAAGAAGCAATGGTTTTATATCCTGCCTTTGGTCATTATCACCATTTTCATGCTTTACGGGTTCTCCCCCGCGTATTCCGCGATTCTGGGTCTGATTACCTGCATTGTGATTTCCTATGTGAGAAAAGAGACCCGCATCGGCCCCAAACGGTTTGTCCAGGCTGCCAGGGAAGGCACGGAAAACAGTCTGAAGATTGGTGCCACTGTCGGTGTTATCGGCATTATCATCGGTGTTTTAACCTTTTCCGGTCTGATTCTGACTTTTGCCGATATCATGATTGAACTGGCAGGGGGCTCTCTTTTGCTGACCATTTTGCTGGTGGCCTTAGCCTCTCTTGTACTGGGTATGGGAGTTCCGGTGACAGCAGCCTACCTGGTAACCGCTGTGGTAGCGGTGCCGGCCTTAACCCATCTGGGGGTGAATATGCTTGCCGCCCACATGATCGTATACTGGCTGTCCCAGGACTCCAATATCACCCCGCCGGTGTGCATTGCCGCTTTTGCCGGGGCCACCATTGCCAAGGCCAACATGTGGAAAACCGCGTTTACTTCCTTTAAATTTGCCAAGTTCCTCTATCTGGGACCACTGCTTTTCGGGTATGTGCCCGGATTTTCCCTGGACGGCAGTGCCATGGATATTGTCAAGGCGTTTGTGGCCATTCTCATCGGCACCTATGCCTATTCCTGGTTTCTCAGCGGCATTTGGATTACCCCTCTCAGAAGGGCGATTTTTAAAAGAAAAGCAGCCTGATTTTTCTTTACCATGTTTTTTTCTTCTTTTTTGGGCAGACAACCAAACCCGATTTGGTGAAATTTTTTCACCAAATCGGGTTTGGTTTTTTGGAATGGTATTTTTCAAAGAAAGGATATCTAAAAAAATATTTGGTTGCATAATCAACAATTTTGGTCCATATTATGTGGGAACTGATTAGAATAGCAGGCAATTGACATGGCACCAAAAAATATTGCACATGAAACCGGACCAAATTTGACAGCTGAAACTGAAACTATGCACATGAATAATATTGCATCAGAAAATTTTGAACGCGTTATTGATACCTCCATTGCCTATCTTGTGGGAAGAACTTCCCGGGCCATCATTAAACGCCTGACCAAAAAATTTGCAGATGCCGGATTTGATGTCAGTTATGAACAATGGAGTATCCTGATTCACCTGTACAGAAAAGACGGCCAGACCCAGCAGGAGCTTTCCAGTATCGCGGTCAAGGACAAAGCAGCCATCACCCGGCTTCTCAATGTTCTGGAGAAAAAAAATATCGTTCTCAGAATCCCGGACCGATCGGATAAACGCAGCAAGCTGGTCTACCTGACCAACAAAGCCAAGACATTTCAGAAGGATTTAATGGCTTTGGTGGAAGAAATGCTCCAGGAGGCGGAACAGGACATTTCCCTTGCGGAAATGGACCAGTGCAAAACCACCCTCAACAAAATATTTGCCAATTTTGACCGCCTCAACGCTTCCGAGTTTCTGATTAAAACTCCACCAGTCGATGCTGGATAGCATATCTGGATAAATCTGCATTATTGCGCAGGTTGAGTTTTTTCAAAATTCTGGACCGGTAGGTATCAACCGTTTTTATACTGATATTATAGGTTATGGCAATCTCCCGGTTGGTGCTGCCGGTTGCCAGTTTGCGCAGTACCTGCAGTTCCCGCATGGACAATGATTCTGTCAACCCTTTGTTTTTATTTCCCCGTATGAACCGTAAGGCCAGGGCTTCGCTGGCTTTTTCCGTGAGATACCTGCCCCCGGCATAAATTTTTTTCACCGCTGCCACAAGCTGCTCAGGTGCAGACTGCTTGGTGACATATCCCATGGCCCCGGCCTCAATGGCCCTGATCACATATTGTTCTTCTTCATGCATGGTGAGTATGAGCACCGGGATATCCGGACAATAGGTGCCCATGCGGCTCACCACCTCCAGTCCGTCCATGCCGGGCATGGAAATATCAATAACCGCCACATCAGGTTTTTTTTCCATGGCCTGGTCAAAGGCGGTTTCTCCGTCTGATGCTTCGGCAATTACCTTGATGTCGGTGCTGTCTTCCAGAACCCTGCGAAGACCGTCTCTGACAATACCATGGTCATCTGCCAGCAGAACTGTGATCATGTGTGTCCTTTCACCTTTACTTTGCACGTGATCCGGGTGCCGCGGCCCGGGGCGGATGTAATATCCAGCCAACCCCCTGCCAGGCTGGTCCGTTCCATCATCCCCTCCAAACCGAATCCGGTTTGCCTGGTATTTTTTTCAGGATTAAATCCGATACCATTATCTTCCACTGTCAGCACCAGGCCATGGGCATCGACTCTCAGCTCCACAATGATGGTGGTGGCCTCTGCATGGCGAATGGCATTGGTCACTGCTTCCTGGCCGATGCGGTAAAGGGCGGTGGCAAGGGTTTTATCAATTTCAGGAATAGGGTCCTGCCGGAATACACAGGAAACATTGGAGCGTTTTTCAAAATCCGAAACCAAAGATTCCAGAGCATCAGCCAGCCCTAAGTCGTCCAGAACCCGGGGCCTGAGCCGGTAAGACATGTCCCGGACATCCTGGATGGTATTTTCTATGAGAAAACTCATTTTTTCAGCCCGGTCAGCAGCATCTGCACTAGGTTCAGCCAGATGATTTTTGAGCCAGACCGTATCAATGCGCAGGGCGGTCAATACCTGCCCTAAGTGGTCATGCAGTTCCCTGGCCACCTGTTCCTTTTCCCGTTCCTGTGAGGCGATGATATTTTTGGATAAATTTTTCAGACTGGCCTGGGCTTTTTCCAGTTGTGCCGTTCGTCTGCTCACCTGTTTTTCCAGATCCTGGGAATACCGGGACAGTTTTTCCGTGGCGATCTCCAGATCTTTCCGGGCACGGTTTTTTTCTGTAACATCCACACTGACAGCCAGAGATCTTACCACTTGGCCGGTTTCGTCTCTCACCCCATAACAGGAAAGCAAAATATCTATTTTTTTTCGGTTCTTTTTTATATATGTATAGGGCACATCCTTGAAAAAGCCTGTTTTAAAAAATTGGGGGAAAATTTCCGATAATGCATATTTTTTTGATTCAGGGGTAAAAAAATCAGTCAGCTGCCGGCCGATAACTTCATTACGGTTAAAGCCCATGACTTCCACCCAATGATCGGAAACCCGGATTATTCTGCCCCGGGTATCAATGGAATGCAGCATTATCGGTGTTTTATGGTAGATATGCCGGTACCGTTCTTCACTCATGCGCAGTTTTTTTTCCGCTTGTTTGCGCTGGGCAATTTCTTTTACTGCCTGCTGGTAAAGAAAAAAAACAAGAATACCTGCCAGAATGGAACTACCTATGACAGCCGGCCCGATTCCCTGAATAAATGGCTGACTCACCTGTTTTTCAATGGCATTTTTGTTTCTCAAAGAAACCACCTGCCACTCCGGGTAATTGGTAACCGGAAGGCTGGTATAAAAAAAAGACCTCCCTTCCGCGCTGGTTACGGTTTCCGGTGTTATCCGGGCAAATCCGGACCACTCCCAGGGACCATTGCCAAACTGGCGGGAATCGGCAAGTTTTTCCTTTTTTTTTTCATCCAGAGCCCACAACAGTTTAAACCGCAGTTCAGGCTGGTTGCTGATAAATATCACCCCATCGGGATCAACAAATATAAGGATATGTTCAGAGGCTGAAAACAAGGCGGTTTCAATAAATTCAATGGAAGATTTGATCACGGCCACCCCGAGTATCTCCTGTTTTGCCTGGTCATATACCGGATGGCTGTAATAGACCCCCCGTTTCATTGAGGTGGTACCCAGGGCCAGATATGTGGCAGACCTTCCTTTAATGGCAGTTTTGAAATAGGGCCTGAAGGAAAAATCATGTCCCACAAAGCTGTCGTGCTGGTTACGGTTGCTGGAGCAGATGGTTACCCCGTCTTTGTCCATGAGGTAGCTGACATCCAGTTCCAGGGACTGGGCATACAAATCCAGAATCTGATTTGCCTGATAAATGGTTTCCAGGTTCTGGTTTTCAAGGGCATATCCCAACTCCCGGATTCGGGCCAGGGTTTTGATGGGTTTGATATGTTCGGATAAATAGGTGGATAACTGGCCGGTGAGCAGCTTCAACCGGGCTGCGGACTGGGTTTCCGCTTTCTGGAACACCGCCTTTCGATAGGAATAATAGAAAAGCCATCCCCCGGCAGAGGCGGATAAAAAGGCAAATACAGCCAGAAACAATATGATCAGTCGCAGTCGCATATAGTAAGTATAGGCAGAAGCATCACAATTTTTCAATTGAGAATATTGTGGTTCTTCGATAGGATGGGGCAGACAGGATCGATAATAATACTTTTTGAAAGTGAAACCCATGCCTTTTATTACCTTTAATGCATTTTCATTTTTGCAGAAAAAACTCAAAGAAAAAGATATTCCCTTTGCGGATGTCCGGGTGTCTATCTCTTCTGGAACCACTGCCAGGGATCTGGTTTTTCAGATGCAGCTTGCCGAAGAAGAGGTGGAGGCAGTCTTTGTAAATGGCCGGGTTCATCCTTTGGAAACGGTTCTCAAGGACCAGGATCGGGTGGCGTTTGTTCCCCATGGCACGCCTGGTCCTTATCGGGTCCTTCTGGGATTTAAAAATAAACAAAATGGCTGAGAATTGTGTAAAATCCATTAGAGCTTTTATTGCCATCCCTTTGCCTGGTCCTGTGCGCCATCTGCTCAAAGATCTTCAGTTTCAACTGAAAAAAGCGGGTATCAAGGCATCCTGGCCGAGACCTGACAGGTTTCATCTGACGGTGAAGTTTTTGGGTGAAATTCCCTGTCACACCCTGGATCAGATCCAGGCTGTTATGGACAGGTTTTCCGGACAATATCCAGAGCTTGTTCTGGCCGCCGGCAGCATCGGCGTTTTTCCGAAAATAACAAAAGCCCGGGTCATCTGGGCCGATATCAGGGGACAGACCCATCGGCTGGAAAAGCTTTTTTACAAACTGGACAAAGAACTGGATGTGCTTGGGATACCCGGACAAACCCGGCCATTTTCACCACACATCACTCTGGCACGGATCAAGCGGCCTGTTTCTTCTCAAAAGCTGGCAGGGCTGATCCAAAGATGTGAGGATACCTGGTCTGGTGAATTTTGTGCCGGTAACATGGTCCTTTATAAAAGCACCCTCTCTGCCCGGGGCGCCATTCACACACGCTTATTTCACACACCGCTCGGCACCTCGGACTGCCAATGTCTGCAATGAACTTTCAAAAGGGCAGCGTACCTGTCTTAAAAAGAAAACAGTCTGCATTTTTTTGAGCTGAATAGTTATAGAGTCTATTGCTTTTGGGGATGTTGCGTATGTCTGCTGATCAGTGAAATGGTGTCAGTGTAATTGTATGACCCTTTTTTTCTTCAATCTCTACAGCAAAAAAGTTTTCCATGTCAGTTGAAAGGGTTAACCCAGAAAAGATTCCCTTTAATTGGGTTCCCTGGAATGCTTTGCCTGAAATTGAAATTTTGGGAATGTTTTTTTCGGCCCGTGCCCATTCATAAAAAGAAAACTGTGTTTGCTGCAAAGACAGTATGTGTTTTTCAGTTTGAGGGCCAAGGGCATTGATTTCATTTTCAAGGGCATGAATTTTTCTTTGGTATTGCTTTTTTTCTGCATTCAATTCTTTTAACGAGCCAATGGATTTTTTCATTCTGTGCTCAAAATTTTTGATGAGTTTTGAAATATTTTTTTCATTGGCTGCTTTGGTATTAATTTTTTTCCATTCCTTTTCAAGGATGTTTTTTTTGTATTTTGCCCTGTCATGAAATAATTTCAACTCAACCATTTTCTGAAATATTTTTTTCTCCAGCTGTTCCTGTTCTTTTTTTTTGCTTTCCAGAACTGTCAGTTTTTCTTTGATGCGGTGAATTTTTTGTTGTATGGACCGGCCCAGTGCGGTGATATGGTGTTCTGATCCGGCAGCAATGATGCAGGAACGCGATTTTTGGCTTCCGATGCCCCCGAGAAATATGCCTTTTTTGGCATGAATAGTGGAAGAAATGACCCGGCATTGTCCTGCGTCAATTTTACCGCTGCAGCTGATCACAGAATCAATGATTTCATTTTTCACATAAATATTTCCAAACGTTTCAATGCGGCAGTTATGCAGGTACCTGGCATGAATATCACCCTGGGACCGGATAACCGTATCGGTTATACCTATGCTGGATGTAATATCGCCCATGGCTTCAATTGTGGCATCCCGGATTTCTGTGGCGGTAATTTTGCCGGCTGTCACCGGATAGGCACCAAAAAGTATCCCGGATATGGACAGATCTGCATAGGCTTCCAGCGGACCGTATCGCAGATCTGCATCTTCCAGCACATGAATTTTTGGATGAATAAATAATTTGCGGTCCAAAGACAGGCCGGGTACCCCGGTTTTTGCTGCAACCACCCCCAGGCCATTCTGGGCGGGACGGGTATTGCCGCCGCACTGAAAGGTGAAATCCGTACCCTGCCTTTTCTGGCTTTTTTTTCCGAACACATCGGTTTTAATATAGGTGTCAGGACCAGCGGTCCGGTTCATCAGGATTTCTCCCTTGCGCTTTTGTCCGGTGTCGGTCTCATCTGTATCCAGAAAACAGGTGGCCCGGGTATGGCGGATCAGGTGTGTGGAAAAATCTGTTTTGGCGGCAGTAAATTCCAGGTCACCGGTTTCCAGGTGTGCCTGGAGTATGGCATCCGGATACATGCCATGGGTGATGCCTGCGGAGGCAAGGACCTGTTTGAGTGTTTCAAGGCTGGTGACGGCCAGATCTTCTTTGGCGATAATGAGTCTGGCCTCTGTTTTGTCCGGGCTGATGTGCACCTGAATACGGGCAGAGACAATTGCCTGATTTTTTTGCCGGGCCCTGTTTAAATCCGCCAGGATCAATTGTTTTTCCCTCCGGGTCAGCATCCCCATATCCACCATGATATCTTCCAGCGCTTTAAGGGGCTGACTGGCTTCAAACGCATCTTCCTGTACTTTCTGGGCAATGGCCACATCCCGCTGGGAGGCGAGTTTTTTTTCAAGCACTGCTGCGGCAAATTCTTTGTCCAAAGCCTTAATCTGTAAAAACTGCCGCTCATATTCAGATAAGGGGACACCGGATTTTTTTTGGTCCGGGGCAGATGAAACCTGGCCTGGCAGGGAATAAATCTGTCGGCCCAGATGTTCCAGAAATGCCTGCTCTTTTAAAATCTCCTGTTTTTGTTTCAGGGTAATAATCTGTGATTCCACCAGAATATCCCCGATTAATTTTTTGATCCTGGCCCGCCGGAATTCTTTTTTCTGGTGCTCCAGGGCTTTGCGGACATCTTCTTCAGAGGCCAACCCTTTTTCAATGGCGATTTTACCGAATTGTTCGCCTAAGTGTTTAATGACATGATATTCCTGGATCAGCTGGAGCAATCCCACCTGGTAACGGGTGGCAAATCCCTGTCCCAAAAGCAGGTCTGCATAATCCGGCAAAGGATCTTGTTTTTGCCGCAATGTATACAAGGCTGTGATCTGGCGGTACTGGTCCTGTTGAATGGTACCATATTCCAAAGCAAGCCGGGCAAGGGACGGGATGGTGTTGAAATCGGTCACAGGGCATATTCCATAAGGGTTAAGGCAATGGCAACAAATAACAGCATAATTAATTGGCTGGAAAATGTAAATGATAAGATTGCGGTCTTTGGCCCTGTGTTACCGGATGCTCTCCATATCCAGATATTTTTCCATGTGCTGTTTGAGCCGGTCATAGTCTTTGTCTTTTTCAGCCGCCAGATCGTTTTCCATTACCAGCGCCGGGTCCAGGCCGATCATGGTAAACCATTTTTTGGCAATGGTGCCTGAATCAAAAAATCCATGGAGGTAGGTACCGGCCACCTGGCCGCTGGAGGCCAGACATCCGTCGGTTTCCTTTACCATTATTGCATTTCTGGAAAGAATGCGGATAAATGGCGCCCCTGCCCTTAAGCGGGTGGCTCCCATATGTATTTCATAGCCACGGCCGGTGTGTCCATCCCAGTCAAATTCGCTTAAGGTGGTTGTTTTGGGTGACTGGAGAATGGTTTCCACCGCCAGTAATCCCAGCCCCCTGGTTTTCCCCGGGGTGCCTTCCAGTCCTTCCGGGTCTTCTACAAAATGTCCCAGCATCTGGTATCCCCCGCATATTCCCAGAACATGGCCGCCGTTTTGTACATAGGATGTCAGGGCTTTTTCAAACCGGGATGTCACCCATTCCAGATCTTTTCTTGTGTTTTTGGTTCCTGGAATGATGACAGCGTCAAACCGGTCCAATTCATCCGGAGAATCAATGAAAACCGTTTGAATACTTTTTATGCGGGCAAGGGCGTGAAAGTCTGTAAAATTGGCGATATGGGGCAGGCGTAAAATGGCTATCGCCGGCAAATTATTATTTAAATATTTGAAATTATTGGTTTTTTCTATTTCAACCGAATCTTCTGCATCAATTTTAAAATGGGAATACCACGGCAACACCCCCAGCACTGTTTTGCCGGTTTCCTGTTCAATCCATTTCACTCCCTCTTTGAACAATGCAATGTCGCCTCTGAAACGGTTGATAATGATCCCTTGCACCATATCCTTATAGTGATCCGGCAGACAGGCCAGGGTACCGACAATCTGTGCAAATACCCCGCCCCGGTGGATATCAGCCGTGAGGATAACGTTGGCATCGGCATATCGGGCCATGGGAAAATTCACAATATCCGTGTCCATGAGATTCACTTCTGCACAGGATCCGGCCCCTTCCATAACAATGCGGTCAACTCTGGCAGATAATGCATCAAAGGCCTGGCAGGCTTTTTCAAAATAAAAGGCTTTGTGGGTGTGGTAATCCATGGCGGTATGGTTGCCATGTACTTTTCCGTTCAGGACCACCTGGGATTGTTTGTCTCCAAAAGGCTTTAACAGAATGGGATTCATCTGTACATGGGGTACTGTGCGGGCCGCCTCTGCCTGAACGATCTGTGCCCTTCCCATCTCCAGACCCTCCGGGGTAATGCCTGAATTATTGGACATGTTCTGGGCTTTGAAAGGTGCCACCGTTTGCCCCTGGTCTGCCAGATACCTGCATATTCCGGCGGCCACAATGCTTTTTCCCACATCTGATCCCGTACCCAGAACAGCTATATGCCTTTTTTTCATTTTTCAATACCCTTGCGGGCGGCAACGCCCTGCTGGAAATAATGTTTGATATCCTGCATTTCAGTAACCAGATCTGCACGATGCACCACAGAGGCAAGCGCCCCCCTGCCGGTAATTACCAGTTCCACATCATCGGGTTTCCGGTCAATGAGATCCAGCAGTTCTCCTTCTGAAATGAGATTGCAGGTCACTGCCACATTGCCTTCATCCACGATAACCAGGTCATGCTTGTTGGCTGTAAGGATTTCACACAGCCTGGCATACCCGGCCCTGGCAGCGGCAATTTCTTTTTTTGATGGCGCCCCTTTGACAAATTTTCCCATGCCGAATTGTTCCACCGTGATATTTTCGAATCTGGACAAGGCCTTTATTTCAGAATAATTTCCCTGTTTGAGAAACTGGCCCACAAATACCTGCAGGCCGGCACCGGCCCCCCGGAGTGCCAGTCCTAGCCCGGCCGTGGTTTTTCCTTTGCCATTTCCTGTGTATACCTGCAAATATCCTTTCATTTTGTTTCCTTTAGATTTTTATGCTGAAGGGACAGCATATTTATTGGTGTATCCCCTGGGTGTAAACATAAAATCCATGTACTGTATGGAAGCACTGGACCCGATGAACAAGACCGTCTGCATCCCCACATCTGCTGTATCCAGCTGGTCCAGAGATGTGAAGGCAATTGTCTGGTTGTCCCGCATGGCCCCTGTGACAACCGCCACCGGCGTGCTGCCTTTCCTGTGTTCCATGATCAATTCCCTGGCCCGGCCAAGCTGCCAGTGTCTTTTTTTGCTTTTGGGATTGTACAGAACAATGACAAAATCCGCCATGGCAGCACTGGTCAAGCGCTGTTCTATGGTTTCCCATTTTGTCAGAAGATCACTCAAGGAGATGGCGGCAAAATCATGGGTCAGGGGTGCCCCGGCAAGGGCGGCCCCTGCTGCCAGGGCCGGAATTCCCGGCACGATTTCCAGTTCCAGCCAAGGCAAGGTCCTGTCTTTTGAAATGTTGTTCCCGGAGCGGAAGACCTGGATGTTTTTTTTGCGGCAGATTTCAAACACCAGGCCGGCCATGGCATATATGCCGGGGTCTCCCCCGGAGATCAAGGCGCAGGAACGGCCGGCAAGAGATTCCTGGATGGCCATTTCCACCCGGTCCACCTCTTTCATCATGCCGGTGGAAATAATTTTTTTGTCGGCCGCCAGTGTCTGTATCAACCGGATATAGGTGGTGTACCCGGCAATGCAGTCTGCTTCGGTGATCACCTGTACAGCCCTTTGGGACATGTGTTTCACATGACCTGGTCCGGTGCCGACAACAAAGAGCCGGTTGGGTGAAGGGCTACTGCCAGGGTCACATCCTGGTTTTTCTTTTTGGGAAGGACCAGGGTGCCGTTGCTGGATGCCAGTATTGCTGCTGCTTCGCATACGCTTTTTACTCCTAAATGTTTTTCAACCATTGCGGATGGGGTCTGGATGGTTTTTACCGATGCCAGTGCCGGTGTGTCATAAAATTGTACAGGGATTTTTAAATGGACGGCCAACTCCAGAATGCCCGGTTCATCCTGTTTCACATCTGTTGTTGCCAGGACCGCCACCGCATGCACACTGATGCCGGCAGTGTTTAGGGTTGTTGTGAAAAAATCGTAAATCACATCAAAGGGGGTGTTCCGGTTGCACCCGATGCCCACAGCCAGCACTCCGGGCCGCAACACCAGGGTTTCACGTGAAACTTTTTGTTTCTGCCAGTCGCACACCACCGTCGGCTCCTGAAGGGAGGCATGGGCAATCAGGTGCGCAGGGATCCAGGGTTCAAGCAGGTGCAGCGGATCATGAAGGCAGATAGCGCGGTTCTGCAAAAAGGCCATGTTGATGATTTTGATGGCCTTCGGGGTTTCAATGAACAATCCCAGTTTTTTTGCCAGAACATCTATGGCCGGCAGGTAGTTCACATCCGTTGCCGTGGTGATAACCGGGTCAGCGCTGAGCAGCCGGGCAATATGCCGGGTATAAGTGTTGGCCTGTCCGATATGTCCGGATATCAGACTGATGGCATGCAGGCCTTTGTCATCCAGGACCACCACTGCCGGGTCAGTGAGTTTTGAAACCACAAGCGGGGCCAGTATCCGAACGGCAATGCCGGTGGAAAAAATAAATACATGGCAATCATATGCGTGAAACTGTTCTGAAACCGCCTCAGACAGCCGGTGAAAAAACACTGGTATGTCACAGACCTCTGTGGGTGTGACTTGATTGCCATCCCTGCCGCCTGAATCACCTGTTTCAGAGGGGATTTTGTTTTCGTTACTCTTGTTTTCAAGGCTGGTGCTGACAAACATGCGGGCCTGTTTCACATGGGCGCACAGCTTCTGCCCCAGTGCTAAGCCATTGGGGGTGATTGCCCAGATAGCCACAGCAGCTTCGGCAAAGGATTTATTCTGTGCCATTGCGGTACCCATGGGAAAATCCGGGATCATACAGCTTTGATGGCACCAGATCCTGGTTTTTCATGCAGGCTGCCACCGCTTTGCCCACAATAATGAGGGCATGCCGGGTGATGGCATATTTTCGGCAGGTCTGGTCCAGATCTTTTATACGGCAATGGATAATTTTTTCTTCCGGGTGGCTCACCTTGTAAGCAATGGCGCAGTAGGCATTTTCCCCGTAGTATAACTGCAAAATTTTCTGCACCTGCAGCGCATGGCCCATACTCAGGTAAATGGCCATGGATGCCTGGTGGGCTGCCAGGCTTTTCAGATTTTCCGTATCCGGCACCGGGGTCCGGCCGGAAATCCGGGTTAAAATCAGGGTCTGGGTCAGCTCCGGCAGGGTGTATTCCATGTGCATGGCGGCAGATGCGGCAAAGGCGGCAGTGACACCGGGTATGACCGAAACCGGGATTTCGGCTTTTTCAAGTTTTCGTATCTGTTCAAAAATGGCGCCGTACAGAGAGGGATCCCCTGTGTGCAGGCGGACCACCTGCTTGCCGGCCTGGTAACCGGTGCGGATGGTGTCAATGATCTGGTCAAGATCCATCCCCGCACTGGAGATGGTCTCGGTCCCGGGTCTGACCCAGCAGAGAACGGATTCAGGCACAAGGGATCCGGCAAAGATGACCAGATCTGCGGCAGCCAGGGCTTTCATTGCCTTGACTGTGATCAGGTCAGGGTCTCCCGGCCCGGCCCCGGCAAAAATAACAGGATAATACGATGGTTTCATGGAAATAATCCTTATGACATGGGTTTGGTGCCGGAAATGATCCACACCGGGTTCAATGATTCAAGCCGGGTCCCGAAAGGCATGGCCCGGGAACGGGATACCTGGACCTGGGCCATTCTGGGGGCAAATTTTCTGTTTTCCAGAAAAGTGAACGCCCGTTCCATATTCTGGATCAGCACGGTGTTGATCACGATGATGCCGGTTTCCATAAGGTGGTCACAGGCTGCCTCCAGAACGGTGGCAAGGTTTTTGCCGCCGCCTCCCACAAAAATCCGGTCCGGCCGGGGCAGGATGTGCGCTTCATCGGGAAAATCCTTTGGTACCAACTGGATATTGCGGCACCTGAATTTTTTGATGTTATGGATGATGTCATCTGTCCGGTGCCTGTTTTTTTCAATGGCAAACACGGATCCGTCTGGAATTGCCAGGGCTGCTTCAATGCTCACCGATCCGGAGCCTGATCCAATATCCCAGAGAACATGGTCTTTTTTCACCAGTTTCAGCCTGGAAAGGCTGATGCTGCGAATTTCAGATTTGGTGATCAATCCTTTGGCGTGCTGGAACAGATCATCATCCATGCCCGGGTATGTTTCATGTGAAACATCTGCCGGCATCTCCTTGTCCCGCAGCAAAATGACCATGTTGGGATGGGAAAATGTATCAGCCATAACATCTGCATAGGAATGATACCAGGTAATCTTCTGGTCCGGGGTGTACCCGATATTTTCAAGCACACAGAACCCGAACCCTGATACATTTTCCCTGATAAGGTTGCGGGCGATAAACACTGGATCTTTTTTTGGGCTGGTTAAAAAGGCAACTTTGTTTTCACAGGAAAGATCGGCAAATGAAAACCCATCCGTGTTTCGGCCATGAAGGCTTATGATCCGTGCATCGTGCCAGGGCTCCTTGATAGCTGCAAAAGCGGCGGCAACACAGGAGATATTGGAAAGTATCTGGATATGTTTTTTGTCGATATGGGTGAGCAAAGTGGCACCGATGCCGTAAAACAAGGGATCGCCTGATGCCAGGACCACCACCTGCCGGGAGACCATCTCGTCTTTGATCCTGCTGATGACACGGTCAATCTGCCGGTCGATGACAAGGGTTTTTGCCTTGTGACCGGCAAAGAGGTGTAAAAGCCGCTGGCCGCCCACCAATACATCTGCGTTCTTAATGACATCCAGCTGCCGGACGGTCAGATCCTCTTTTCCCTGGCCGATGCCGATAATATATATGGGTTTCATCATACCACCAGATAATAAATAGTTCCAATAAGCATAATACTGACAACTCTGAAAGCCTGGCCGGATAATAGCAGCTGCAGCCCTATTTTGGGAGAAAAAATTCCCAGATACCTGGGAAGCTGATGGCGCAAAGCCCGGATTGGAAAGGCCAGGATATTGCCCAGCAAAAGTGCCAGCACGGTTTGTTTTACGGTCAGCACACCGGCATCCATGAGTGCTCCTGCAGCGGCAAAGCCGGAGGTGAATTCAGCAGCAAAGCTTAATATCACTACGGACAAAGATTCCACAGGCATGATGCTTACAGCCACATATTGAGAAAGGGCGGTGTTCAGCAGGTCAAAAGCCCCGTGCCAGTGCAAAAGAAAGACCAGGGTATAGATGGGCAGCACCCAGATGAAAATATTCACCAGACGGATGGGAAGCCTGTGACCGATACCCTGGATTATTTCGGGCAAAGATTTTTTGCCGGGTTGAGGCAAAGGCCCGGCATTGTCATGGTCCGTATTCACCGATGGTGTATTTTGCAGATAAAAACGGCCAAAGAGCAGAAAACCACAGGTTCTCACGAAAACAGCCAGAAAGGTAAGCAGAAAATACAGGGCTCCGGCCATACCGGTCAGGGGCAGCACAATGAAAACCGTTGTGGGAAGGTGGAGAAAAAAAGCGGGAAACTGGTTTATATAGTTGGATAAAAACAATTGGATTTTTGAAATTTTTCCCTGGTCGTAAAAATCGGCCAGCATGGCGTTGGCAGCAGCACCGGAGAAAAACGCGGTTGTGAATGCAGCACTGCACCTGTCTCCCATGCAAGAAAACCTGAAAAAAGGACGGGCCACCACTGCCACTTGACGGGTCCATCCAAGACCTTCAATGACCTGGCCTGCCACAAGTCCCAAAACAATAAAGCAGGTAAGCCGAACCAGAGGAAAGAGCAGCTGGTTCATCAGAACATCTGTGGCAACCGGGGCAAAGAACAGACCGCTTGCCAAAGGCAGCAGGGCAGATATGCCGGCGGAAATACACAACAGCCGGAGCCTGAGTTGCCGGTGTTTCATTTTGCAGCCAGAATCAGGGTCCAATAATCCGGATCCCGGGTTTCAAGATCATCCAGGTTATCAAATATTTTTTCTTTTGTGCGGCCGCAATGGGAAACCGCCACCCCTTTTTTGTGCATACCTGCTTCTTTTAAGGCAGCATTGATATCCTTGATATTCTTATAGGCTTTGACAATGGCAATATTTTCCACCTGCTTAATATTGCGGATCTGGCTGCCGCCAAAAGCGCCTGAGGTGACCAGCAAAGATTCTTCTCCTTCCACCAGTATCCTGTTGAGTCTGGCAGATGCCGCATGAAAAGAGGTGATGCCGGGGATGGTTTCAATCCGGGCTGTGGGCAAAACCTGTTTCATCTTTTTGAGAATATACCCGAATGTGGAATAGGTGATGGGGTCACCCAGGGTCAGAAACACCACGGTAAGTCCTTTTTTCAAAGCAAGGGCAATTTCTTTTGTATTGTCCATCCAGGCTTTTTCCACCAAAGGTTCCTCTTTGGTCATGGGAAATCCAAGGACGTGTATTTTTGTCAAAGGTGAAATATAGGGGCCGGCAATTTCCACAGCCAGGCTGTAGCTGTTTTTGCTGGACGCAGCTGTAAAAATAATATCAGCCTCTTTTATTACACGAACCGCTTTTACAGTGATCAGTTCAGGATCTCCTGGTCCGACACCGACACCATACAGTTTACCAGTTTTTTCCATTACAAGTCCTTTTTAATTTTTGCAAAAATATCCGGGTAAAGCAGGTCTCCAATGGCCAGAATCCCCTGTAACAGCCTGGGGACCGGCCGGGAAACGATATTCTCATCAACCAGATATACCCGGGAGTCAGCAACTGCCTTTATAATGTGAAACCCGGGCTCGGTGACAATCTGTTCAATGGAGACCGGATTCATTATCCCCTTTTGTGCCAGAAACACATCAATTTCCTGTGCTTTTGCCAGAATTTTTTCTTTGCTGTAATTGGCGATATTGGTGTTTCTGGATGATGGGGCATCTGCTGCTACATTGATGCCGCCTGCGGTTTCAAGAGCATAGATTGCCATTGATCCATGGGTAAAGGTTTTCATTCTGGCATGGATGGCTTCAAAATATACCTTTTTTCTGGCTGCCACCGGGGGAAGCAAAGAAGCAATCTGCCGCGTTTTTTTTTGAAAATCAGTCACAAGCTCTTCGGCTGCAGCCGTTTTTCCGGTAAGCTGCCCCAAGGTCATCCAGTAGGCAAACATCTCGTTTACATCTGACGGCTGAAGGGAAACCACCGTGATGTTGAACCGTTCCAGCTGCCTGACAAAATCCGGGTAGCCATTATCGATCATGGGCCGTATCAAAACCAGGTCGGGCCGGGCAGCCAGAAATTTTTCAGGGTCATCATGATAGGAAAACCTTTGTTTGCTGTCCACCCGGGGCGGAAACCGGTCGTGGACGGAAACACCGATTATTTCCGTTGTCAGGCCCAGATAAAAAAGATTTTCCGTGTGGGCCCCGTACAGGGAGATGATGCGGGAAAAAGGCTGTTCCACATGGATTTTTCTGCCCTTGGCATCCATGATGGTATGGGTGCCGGCAAAGCAGACACCTGGTCTGGATGCAAAAGCCGCCATCAGAAACAGAATGGCAATTGCAAGTACATACCTGCTTTTTTTTGACAGGCCGCCCTGCCGGTTCATAATTCCGGAATCAGGCCCAACATGCAATTGCCCTGTCAGAATCAGTACCATATATTTACTCAGGCTTGAAATATGCCTGAATTGCCTGCACATATGCATTGTATTCCACCTTTGATCTCACATTGAATACGGTTTGAATGGTGTCCCGGGTCAGCACCTCATCGGTTTTTCCCATGGCAGTGATCTGTCCGTTTTTTAAAAAAACCATTTCATGGCAAAAGCTGGCAGCCAGGTTTATATCATGGAGAACGGCAATCACTGTTTTTTTATCCTTCTGCACCGCGTTTTTTACCAGGCCCAGCAAATGGAAGCTGTGGTGGATATCCATACTGGAGAATGCTTCATCCAGCAGCAGGACCGGTGTGTCCTGGCACAGGGCTCTGGCAAACGCACATCGCTGCTTTTCCCCTCCGGACAGTTCGGTTATATGCCGGTTACCAAGATGGGTGATGCCGGTCATCTCCATGGCCTGTTCCACTGCACACAGGTCAGCATGGGATGGCCGGGAGAACCGGTCTATATGGGGGTGCCGTCCCATCATGATCACCTCTTTTACCAGAAAGGGAAAATTGATTTCATAGCTCTGGGAAACCAGAGAAATGGTCTGGGCCACCCTGCGTCTGGAAAGGGATACAACCGGGGCATCTCCCAGAATGACCCGCCCTTTTTCAGGGGACCGGAAACCGCACATCAGATCCAGCAGGGTTGTTTTTCCGCTCCCGTTGGGACCAAGAAGCGCATAAAACCTGCCCGGAAAAAACCGGCAGGTCACATCGTGTAAAACCCGGGTATCCCCATGAAAAAAGTGTATATGTTCCATGCATATTTCCATGATACCCCGATCACATCCGGCTTTTTTTGAAAATCCAGCAGAAAACCGGTCCGCCGATCAGGGCGGTCAACACCCCGATGGGGATCTCATGGGGCAGTACAGCTCTGGTAATGGTGTCAGCCCATAAAAGAAGTACAGCGCCGGTGAGCATGGAGATCGGCAGCAGTTTCCGGTTGTCGGGGCCTGTGAGAAACCGCATCATATGGGGAACCAAAAGACCCACAAATCCGATGATACCGGATATGGACACACAGACCGCAGCCAGCAGAGAACCGGTAACCAGAAGGATCAGGGTGACCTTTTTCACATCCACCCCCAGACTCACGGCAGAGCGGTCTCCCATGGAAATAATGTTCAGATCCCTGGCATAAAACACGGCCACCAGAAATCCCAACAGCAAAACCCCTGCCACAAGCAGAAACTGGGGCCAGGTTTTGGAGGCAAAACTGCCCATGAGCCAGAAAATAATAACAGACACCTGTTCATCGGCGATGAATTTGAGAAAACTCAGTCCTGCCGACAGGATGGCGGCAACAATAATGCCTGACAGAATAAGGTTGTTGGATGACAACCCACCGCCCGGGCTGCCCGGGGAATAGGACAAAAACAAAACAAAAAACAAGGTGGCGCAGGCCCCGGCAAAGGCAAATCCCGGAATCGACACAAAGGCGGCTGAAAGATTCAATAAAATAGCGATACTGGCACCGAACGCGGCCCCTGCAGAAACCCCCAGGGTATATGGATCTGCCAGGGGATTCAACAGTATGCCCTGGAAAAGCACCCCGGAAACAGCAAGGGCTGCTCCCACAGCAGCGCAGGTTAAAATTCTGGGCAACCGGATATCAACCAGAACCGTTTCATAGGTAACGGTCATGGATGATGGATCATGAGCAGCCCCCATGACTTTTCCCAAAACGATTTTCGGAATGTCCTGGAGGGGAATTTTCATGTATCCCATGGAAAGAGACAGCAGGATGGATCCCAAAAGGAGAAGGGAAAACAGAACCACCAGAAATTCTGTTTTCCCTTTGGGTATGGCAGCCGGTATACTGGAGAACATGGCGCATCCTGTTGCTGAGACATTAAAAAACCCATACCAGAAATATCTGATATGGGAACCGTTTTTATCCGCATAAGGTTGATCTACCCAAGCCCTCGCAAGTATAACGATCAACTTTTCAGGCAGGTTTTCTGACTCCCGGATCTGCTTACTGACCACCCTTCCCGTTTGTCATCAGTGGTTGTGTGGCGTTCATCCCCGGTTACAGCGGCGGGTCCGTTCCTGATTTTCACAAGATTTCCTTTTACCTGCATGCGCAGCACCTGAAACAATTGATCACTTTACCTACTTCCCATTGCGGTGTCAAGAAAAAATATGCATAAATCAGTTCAAAACACCTGTATAATTGAGAGCTTAAGTCTGGATGCACGACAGGAGACCAGGGCCGGGAACTTCACCCGGGCGGCATTTTTGCCAATGGCAGCAAAAAAGTCCGGGCCAATTGCCATCCAGGCTAAATTCCTGGCAACCGAAATCCCTTTCCATGCACGGTTGCCCTGCCCTAAAATTGTCCGTGTATTGCGTTTTGAACAAGTTACCTGTATTTTACAAACAGTTACCATTTCTTTTTACCACAGGATGCATGAAAGCGCCCCCATGAAATTCGACACCTACCCCATAACCGGGATCATCAAAAAAAACCTGGCAGCTGCCGGATATAAACGGCCCACCGATATCCAGTACAAGGCCATTCCCTCCATTCTTAAAGGTGAGGATGTTTTGGCCGTAGCCCAGACCGGCACCGGGAAAACAGCTGCTTTTGCCATTCCTGTGATTGACCGGATTCATAAATCCAAGGGTTCGGAGAAAAAGGCCGGGATACAGTGCATCGTCATGGTGCCCACCCGGGAACTGGCAGGCCAGATAGGGGCGGTATTCACTGCCCTCTCCCGGCACACCCGGGTGACTCCTTTGTGCATCTACGGCGGGGTGGAGCAGGAGCAGCAGATTGCACAATTAAAAAAAGGCATCGATATCCTGGTGGCCACCCCGGGCCGGATGTTCGATCTTATCAGCCAGGGCGCTGTCACCGTGTCCCGGGTGAACACCCTGGTGCTGGATGAAGCAGACCGGATGCTGGACCAGGGTTTTATCAAAGATATCCAGGCCATCAAGAAAAAACTGCCCCAACGGCACCAGACCCTGTTTTTTTCCGCCACCATTGACAAAGAGATCAAAAAACTGGCCTTTTCCCAGGTGAAAACATCGGCCATCCGAATCCAGATCTCTCCGGATGATCCGGTATCCAAAAATGTCACCCACTGGATGATGAAAATGGCAATGGATGACAAGCGCTTTTTTCTGCGCCGGTTTGTCAGAGATCATGAAGATGCACGGATCATGGTATTTGTCAGGACAAAGGTCCGGGTGGAACGGGTGGCCAAAGCTTTGGAAAGAAGCAGCATCGCGTGTGTGACCATCCATGGGGACAAAGACCAGGCAAAGCGGAACCAGGTAATGGCAAAGTTCAAGGCCGGAGAAGACAAGATTCTCATTGCCACGGATGTGTCGGCCCGGGGCATTGATGTTCCGGATCTGGATTATGTCATAAATTATGATCTGCCCGAAGACCCGGAAAACTATGTGCACCGGGTAGGCCGCACCGGCAGGGGTACCCGCAGGGGCGAGGCCTTTTCTTTTTGCAGCCCGGAAGAAGAAGCCCTGCTGGAAAAGATCCAGGCCTTGCTCAAAAAACCCATTCATATGGTGCCTGTCTCCCTGGAAGAACATGCACAAATTCTAGTGGATCCTACAGATTCGGCCAGCTTGAGGGATATGATACTGGCCGGGGAAGCCCAAAAAAAGAAGAAATCCAAGAAAAAAACAAAGAAGTCCTGATCCGGATGATGCCCGCAATCCAGGTGCCGCTCCTCATTTTCTTGTTTTTTTCAGCAACTGAGGAGTAAGTCACTAAGGCTGTGGATAGATTTCCTGTTTGAGCATGCAGCAGGCGATTCTGTGGGCTGGTTCGCCGTCTGCCAGGTAATCCAGGTTGCCCGGCTGGATGATTTTGTTCATGACACAGCCTTCCGGTATGGTCAGCTCAAACAGGTGGGTTTCGTTGACAGGTGGCGATGGAACAAGCGCGTCGTTCTCTATGGTATAGGCATGCAGGGGATAATCTTCGCACAAGGGGCAGCGGTACACCCGGCCGTTGGGAAACACAAAATAATTGTCCGCCACAAGGCCGGCGCATACAAAGGTCTCCTCCGGGTCCAGAAACACCTTGGGATAGGTGACAATGACACCGGTTTGTGCAATGGTCCGGGCAACTTCTGGAATGACCGACAACCAGAGGTCTTTTGATACCTGGCCTGTTTTTTTGGCTGCAGCGGATTTTCCCCGCATGCCGATGACCTGGATGAAAAACCGGTCAATATCAAGGGATGCCACCAGCTCCGGCATCCGGGAAAGTTCGTGCAGGTTTTTGTCCGATACGGTATAGATCATGGAACAGGCAAACCCTTTTTTTCTGGCCCGGTGTATGCCTGAGAGAACTGCATCATAGCTGCCCTTGCCCCGGATGGCATCATTGGTGGCTGGCGTGGCCCCGTCCAGGGAAAAGGAGATGACATCCACCTCAGCAGGGGTGATTTTTTCCAGGATGTCGTGAAAAAGAAACCCGTTGGTGTCAATGGTAATGGAATGAAACCCCAGCCTTCGGGCTACTTTTATAGCAGTTGGCAAATCCTTGTGCAGGGTGGGTTCTCCTCCTAAAAAAATCAGGTTGGTCTGAAAAGCCTTTTTTGCAAACAGGCCCAGCCACCGCTGGATGGTCTCAATGGAAAGGGTTTTGTTTCCGTGTTGGTCCGGGTTGATATAGCAATGGGAACACGACAGATTGCATTGGGTTAAGATGTGAAAAAAAAGGTTGGCAGATTCTTTGGAAAAGGCAACAGTCTTTTTTTGCATCATCTATCCCATGCACTGCTTGGTGAATTTGGGGTCAAAAGGCACGGGATAGTTTCCGTCAAAGCAGGCTTTACAGAAATTATGCTCCGGGTCGGTAACCCCGGAAGCCTCAAGCATGCCTTCAATGGACAGATAATGCAGAGAATCCAGTCCCAGATAGTCCCGCAGTTCATCCACCGATTTTTGGGCCGCAATAAGCTCGCCTTTGGAGGAAAAGTCAATGCCGTAATAACAGGGAAACCTGTGGGGCGGACAGGAGATACGCATGTGCACCT
>JAABUB010000027.1 GCA_011389575.1 Desulfotignum sp.
TGGTGGAACCGCAAGAATATGTTCACAAGGGAAGCCTCAGTCACGGAAGTCATTCCAAGCCAGGGAAAAGCAACCGAGGACTGAACATGCCATGCATACAGAAGGGAGTTCAGTTGTGCTAAGTTCCCGCCGGTTATAGGTCCTTACCGATTTTTCCTGCTCAATGATCATTATCCGCTGCATAAGTTTTCTGAGACTGAAAAAATTTATGATACCATTAGAATTCAAAACCTGGTAGTGTCGAATGGCATGATAATGATAAGGCAAATCTTTGTGAACGCATGGATAACCAGCCACCTAAATCTTGGGCTGGATGGCTTAACAAGCCTTATCGTTGAATTTTTAGATTAATGATGAGGATTCTTATGCGATCCGTGAATTTCAAATATTATATGAGTTTAAATAGAGCTCTATGACAATTTTACCTTCACTCCACGGCTCTTTTTTGGGGTTTGCTGCGATATTTATATGCATCGGCGTTGGTATGTTTTTTTTACGCAATGCTGCGAGCGGAGAAGTCGGTCCAGGATACTGGGCCGCGAGCTTCTTCTTAAACAGTGCGGGCTTTGTGTTCTGGGCAGGTACGGTCAAATATAGCCCATGGCTGTTCTTCAATGCCGGTGAAATTTTACATATGCTGGGTTTTATTACATTGGTGTTTGGAATCTATAGGTTTACTGGGAAGAAGATTCAACGCTGGAATATTTATGTTCTATGCGGATTTATCGTTGCCTGGATAGTGACAATGACCTTTATGCCGCAACATCGAACCGGATCTTTCTTTCTGCTCATGTTTTTTCGGGCCGTGCTTTTTCTTTGGGCTGGAATCATAATTTTAAGGCACATCCCCACAAAGTTGCCGACGGTGCGAACATTGTCCGGTGGGGGATTACTGATCTGGGGGACGTATGTACTTTTTTTCCCCTTTATTTGGCTATTGCCGAGGTTGCTTTCCATAGCGTTTGGTTTCCTGGTGGGTTTTCATATATTGGCTACCCTGGGTATGGTGGCTCTGGTGATAGATCGTATTCGGATACGAGCCGAGGCGAGTGAAAAACGCGTTCAGCACCTTGAGGGGTTGCTCCCCATTTGCTCTCACTGTAAAAAAATCAGAGATGATAAAGGATATTGGCACCAGGTTGAATTATATGTTCGTGATCATTCACAAGCGGAATTTAGCCATGGAATCTGCCCTGAATGTGTCAAAAAACATTATCCCGATTTAGACCTTTATGATGATTGAATGGAATCGTGATTAATTATCCCATGGATAAAAATTTCCAGGGTCATTTATTTTGGGATGCCATGACTACTTTGATGCGTCAGGACATGACAGCATGTTTATTACACTTGTATACCCTGTACAAAGCGCTTGCCAGCGGTTCGAGATTGAACCATATTTTTGTGTCTGATTCATCAGACAAAGGAGAGAGGCCTCATGGCTGACGACCGGGATGTCAACCTTAAAGAAGAGATCAAATCGATCTTCACGGATTATGTGCGGATCTCAAGCTACACCAATACTGCGGGCGAAAGATTGGTAGAACCCTTTTTAACCTCATGGTTCAGCCGCCAGGATTATTTCAAGGAACGCCCTGACCAATGGGGATGCCACTCCATTGAAAATGACCCTTTAGGTCGTCACGTTGTCTGGGGGATGGTTCGTGGTAACGGCGAGGATACCGTTGTCATGATTCACCACTATGATGTGGTGGAGATCAGTGATTTTGAAACCGCAAAACCCTTTGCCCTTGATATCGGGAAGATCAACACAGAGATCCGGTCCATGCTGCATAAATTCGATCCGGAGTCCATCCGGGATCTGGACAGTGGGAAATGGCAGTTCGGCAGGGGAGGGGCTGACATGAAAGCCGGCGGCGCCATTCAACTGGCCCTGTTGGAACACTACAGCCGGAGGAGTGATTTAACGGGAAACCTGATCGTCGTGTGCGTGCCGGATGAGGAAAATCTGTCCGCTGGAATGCGATCTGCCATTGGCCTTCTGGCCGGGCTGAAACGGCAATTCAGCCTGAGCTATCTGCTCATGATCAATTCCGAGCCCCATCAGGGAAAGGATCCTGAAGCGGTGGTCCTGTATGAGGGCACTGTTGGAAAACTTTTGCCCGTTGTGTATGCCCGGGGGAGCCTGGCCCATGTCGGGCGGATCTATGAAGGGCTCAATCCCCTGCATCTGATGTCGGAACTGGTCATCCGGACGGAACTGGAGATGACGTTGTCCGACCGGATTGAACATGAGGTTACGCCACCGCCCTCATGGCTGTATTTTAAGGACACCAAAACCCATTATGATGTCTCCATCCCCACGTCGGTTCAGGCATACATGAGCGTACTCACCCTGAAAACCAGTGCAGGTGAATTTTTAGAAACACTCAGGACAAAGGCTGAACAGGCCTTTGAAACTGTGCTTCACCGGATGAACCGTTCTTATGGACAATTCCTTGAGGCAACGGGAGAGTCACAAAAAATACTGCCCTGGACGGTCAATGTTAAAACCTTTGCCGAGATCTTTCGGGAAGCGGTGGACCGGAGCGGGGAACGTTTCACCAATCTGTATCAGGAGAAACTGGAGCAGATCGCAGATGCCGTGGCACAGGGGCGGCAGGGGCTGCCGCAAAGCAGTTTTGAGCTCATCGCTTTCTGTCTTGAATACATTGGGGATAAACAGCCGCTCATCGTCATCGGCCTGTCGCCTCCATACTATCCCGCTGTCAGTAATTACCGGATACCCCATCTCGATCAGCAGATCCGCCGTCTGCTGGACCGTATTCCATCTTTTTGCAGGCAAAAGTTTGATCTGTCATGCAGGATGACAAAATTTTTTACCGGTATTTCCGACTTGAGCTATTCTTACCTTGATGATTCAGCAGGCCTCAGTCGCGCTGTGGCCGAGAACATGCCCCTTTGGGGAAAGATGTATGATATTCCTTTTGATCATATCCGCGAGATCCGCATGCCCTGCATCAACATCGGTCCTTGGGGCAAGGATTTCCACAAGCTGACCGAACGGGTTCTGATTGAAGACGTGTATGACCGAACGCCCCGGCTGCTCCGGTTTGTGATTGATCAGTTGCTTCAAGCTTCTACCTTAAAGGCTGCATTTGCTGTTTAGATACAGATATAATGTTGGGTTGCAGCATGGCCGGGGTTTTACAGCTGATTCGGGTGCAGTTGTCTGACGGTTTTACACCTTTCAGGCCGCAGGCCGGGAGTTATAATATGGTGACGGCAGCGTCGGATAAACGCGGTAGACATGGCGGAAGACCTCTTCGGTCCGGATTTCTCTCAAGCTTTACTTGAGGTTGTATTTCTGCAAATTCTCCGACAAAGAGAATACAATAATCCTGCTTGGAATTTGTGCAGCGGTCCGCTGCACTATTTGCCGTTCCGGCCATGCAGGGACAAATTTGTGTACTTCTGCTCTCATATTCCCAGCTCCGCAAAGTTTTTCTTTATGGCTGCTGCCATGCGTCTTTTTTAACACGACGCAAGCTTTTTCATGAACCGCGGTAAAGAAATGACGGTTACATCGCTACTGAAGGGAAATTCGTCACTGCCTTGTAATATAGGATATTTATTCCGAAATTACAAAGTAAGCAATGCAAACAGATTATATTTGCTCTTTTTTGACCAAATGGGCGCCGATCCTGCTGGATCAGGTAGTAGATGATATTGCATTTGCCATATCTATTTTTGGCACATTCTGCCAACCGGTTGCTTTGTTTTCAGCTTCCCACATGTCATAATTTTTTTGTAGATTGGCCCACAGATCCGGTGTGGTATCAAATGCTTTTGAAAGACGTAAAGCCATGTCCGGGGTAACGCTTTTTTTTTCATTTGTGATCGCTGAAACCGCTTTTCTTGAAACATCCAATATCTCAGCCAATTTCGTAATAGTCAAACCTAACGGTTCAATGTAGTGTTTTCTCAAGATTCTTCCGGGGTGTGCGGGTTTTCTCATCTTTCTCATTTCCTGGCACCTTTCTATTTTTTATTTCTTTCCCTGTCATCCGTTTGCTATTAATGTTTTATTATCTTATGTTGCGGGTTAATGCCGCTTTGGTCATCCTTGATAAAGAATTTTTTCAATCCCTTATGTTTGAATTGTTTAATCACCAGATCCCTATTGTTGATTCCAGCTATTCAAAATCACTTTGTTTCTATATGATCAATCTGTTGTAACCCATGAGGTTATGTCAATAACATATATTCACAACGCTTTTTTGTCAAATGCTTCAAAAACAATACTGTCCCCCGCATCACCGCCTCATCCAGGCAGAGTGGAAGCGGTGTCCCCGGGCAGATGCAATCATCATGTATCTGCCCGGGGATGGTTATCTCTATCTCCTGACTGAACCCTTCCGAATGTTATCGCCTGGCCGCTGTTTGATATACTTCCCTGCGGTGGCAGATACAAAGCACGGTAATTTTTTGACCGGATATTTTGTACACGATCCGGTAATCCCCTACCCGGATTTTCCAATAGCCTTTCAGGGTTTTTCGCAACGGCAGACCATACGCATCAGGCGCAGTCATTATCCGTTCTTCAATAGCTTTTCTGATACGCGTTCGGATATCCGGATCTATCTTGGGCAGATCCTTTTTTTTTACATCCAGGTGGTATTCAATCCCATACATCTTCATGAGACAGGGCTTTTTTAGAATCAAAGGTTTGTTCTCTTCGGTCTGCTATTTTCGTCAGTGCAATGTCTTCCCTGATTTCCAACGCCTCTTTCACCAAATCCCTCATGATCAGGGACATGGATATTCCTTCATTGGCAGCCATTTCATTTATGGTATAGTAGAGTCCTTTTTCCAGAACCACATTTATTCTTGGGTTTTTTGTCGGCATGGTATTATCACTCCTGTAGACGTATTGAATAGCAGAGTGTATCGCTTGTGTACCACTTTGTCAATGGCAAAATGGCGGCAGACCCCCATGGAGACGCTGGGCCAGTAACCAAGTTTCAGAGAGCCATTTCGGAAAAGGCGTTGTCTGATAATCTGGATACTCATGAGCTGAGGAAGTTGCTATATGATTGTTGTGTGGATGATTTTATGTTCAGTCCAAGATGAATGGCTCAATTCTCATGAGGGTGATATCAGTAAAGAAAACTTGATTTTTGTAGTTCAGCCATATACTTTGGCCTTGGTTGACCCGATATTGCTGGATCAGATTTTCTAAACATGAATTCCGGTCAACTGATTGACCGCAATAATAGAGGATGGCGTTGAAAAAGTAAAAAACGCATATGTCAGGAGCTATTTGATGAAAACCGTCCGCAATGCATGCCGGTTACAGCCCAACGCACTCGACATCAATGTCGGGGATCAGATCGAGCGACTGGATCAGATTATTCAGGATACCGATGGGCAGGAATATTTCAAAAAAACATTCATCACCGACGGGATGAAGGCCCTGCTTTCCAAAGGCATGGCCCGTCTTGCAGGAAAGACCAATGACTCGGTATTCCATCTCAAACAGGCCATGGGTGGTGGTAAGACGCATTTGATGGTCGGATTCGGACTCCTGGCAAAAAATCCGTCTCTCCGGGAAGAACGGATCGGGTCCATGCCGTATCAATCCAGTTTTGGGACGGCAAAGATTGCAGCATTCAATGGTCGGAACAACCCGCACACCTATTTCTGGGGAGAAATTGCCCGCCAGCTGTCCAGGGAAAGTGTCTTCCGGGAGTTCTGGGAATCCGGGGCCAAAGCACCGGATGAACAATCTTGGCTGTCCCTGTTTGAAGGAGAAGACCCCATCCTGATTCTGCTGGATGAGTTGCCGCCCTATTTCCATTACTACAGCACCCAGGTGTTGGGACATGGAACCGTTGCCGATGTGGTCACCCGGGCATTTTCCAACATGCTGACAGCGGCCCAGAAAAAGAAAAACGTGTGTATTGTGGTATCAGATCTGACGGCGGCCTATGATACCGGTGGAAAACTGATCCAGCGCGCGTTGAATGACGCGACCCAGGAGCTTGGACGTGCCGAGGTGTCCATCACCCCGGTCAATCTGGAATCCAATGAAATTTATGAGATTCTGCGCAAACGTCTTTTTACGACATTGCCGGATAAAAGCCAGATCAGTGACATTGCTTCTGTGTATGCATCAAGGCT
Source organism: Desulfotignum sp. (assembly GCA_011389575.1). Lineage (GTDB taxonomy): Bacteria > Desulfobacterota > Desulfobacteria > Desulfobacterales > Desulfobacteraceae > Desulfotignum. Next base: position 6,145 of record JAABUB010000027.1, read on the forward strand.
GGCCGAAGCGGCAAGGGCCAAAACCGTTGAAAGAAGTGCCGAAGCCCTTGCCAATGACATTGAGTCAACCTATCCGTTTCATCCAAGCTTCAAAAGCATTGTTGCCCTGTTCAAGGAAAATGAAAAATTTAAACAGACCCGGGGTCTTATGGAACTGGTGTCCCGGCTGCTGAAATCGGTATGGGAAAGCAGTGAGGATGTGTATCTGATCGGGGCCCAGCATTTTGACCTGTCCATTCATGATGTCCGGGAGAAGCTGGCGGAAATATCCCAGATGCGGGATGTGATCGCCAGAGATCTCTGGGACTCCACAAACAGTGCCCATGCGCAGATCATCGATATCAACAGCGGCAATGATTCTGCCAAACAGGTGGGAACCTTGCTGCTCACTGCCAGCCTTTCCACTGCGGTGAATTCCGTCAGAGGGCTGACGGAAAGAGAACTGCTGGAGTGCCTGATCGATCCCAACCATCAGGGCAGCGGCTTTCGAAATGCCTTCATGGAACTCCAGAAATCCGCTTGGTACCTGCACCAGACCCAGGAGGGCCGCACCTATTTCAGCCACCAGGAAAACCTGACAAAAAAGCTTCAGGTGTATGCGGACAAAGCCCCGCAGAACAAAGTGGATGACCTGATCCGGCACCGTCTGGATCAGATGTATGCACCGGTCACCAAAGAAGCCTATGAAAAGGTGCTGCCATTGCCGGAAATGGATGATGCCTCAGCCAGTCTCAAAACCATGAGGACCCTGCTCATCATAGAGCCGGACGGGAAAATCCCCCCCGGGGTGTATGCCCGTTTTTTCAAGGATCTGGTGAACAAAAACAACCTTCTGATCCTGACCGGGGACAAATCATCCATTGCCAGTGTGGAAAAAGCGGCCCGCCATGTATATGCCGTATCCAAGGCAGATGGTGAAATTCCTGGATCCCATCCCCAGCGTAAAGAACTGGATGAAAAAAAAGCGCAGTATGAGCAGGATTTTCAGACCACCATTCTCTCGGTTTTCGACAAGCTGCTTTTCCCGGGCAACAGCCGCGGTGAAGATCTGCTGCGCCCCAAAGCCCTTGACCGGACATACCCGTCCCATGAGCCGTACAATGGTGAGCGACAGATTGTCAAAACCCTGACATCGGATCCCATTAAACTGTATACCCGGGTGATTGACAATTTCGATGCCCTTCGTGCCAGGGCGGAATCCCTGCTGTTCGGATCCCGGGACGAGGTGCGCAAAACCGATCTTTTGGACCGGATGAAGCAGAAAACCCAAATGCCGTGGCTTCCCAGCCGCGGGTTTGATGAGCTGGCCATCGAGGCGTACCAGCGCGGTGTGTGGGAAGATATGGGAAACGGCTATATCACGAAAAAACCCAAACCCAAAAAAACGGAAGTCATTGTCAGTGAAGCGTCCATGCCGGATGATGCCGGCACGGTGCGGCTCAAGATCGATGTGGCCAACGCCGGCAACAGCCCCCGGATCCATTATGCCGAAGACAGTGACGTGTCAGAAAACAGCCCGGTATTGAACGATAACTCCCTGGCCACCCGGGCACTTCGGGTGCAGTTTCTTGCGAAGGATCCCACCGGAAACAACCTGACCGGCCCTCCCATCACATGGAAGAACTGCCTGACCCTGCGCAACCGGTTCGATGAATTTTCCCGGACCGTGGAGCTGTTTGTCGCGCCCAGAGGATCCATCAAATATACCTTGGACGGATCGGAACCCAGAAACGGGTTGGACTACACCGGCCCCATCCAGCTGGGAGATGAAGAAACAACCGTCCATGTGTTTGCCGAGTGTGAGGGCATCGAGGCAAAAAGAAACTTTACCTTTGCGGAATCGGGATCCCGGGAAATCCCCATGGTCAAAGAGGCTCCTGCCGTTCTATACAGCGCATCTCCCAAACGGCTGGACAGTGCCTCCAAAACCTATCAGGGGCTGAAGATGGCCGGGGAGAAACACATCGAGTTTGAACAGGTGGTTCTGATGGTGGGATCTGCACCCAAAGCCATTCATCTGTCCCTGGGGGAAATCCGGATCAGTGCCGGGTTCATCGAAAAGGAACTGTCCCATCTTCAAACGCTTGTCGGGTCGGATGTCCCCGTGGTCATGACATTTAAAAAAGTGTACACCCCCACCGGCCATGATCTGGAACAGTTTGCAAGGCACCTGGGCATCGAGATCGGCCATGGCGAGGTCGAACAATAATGCAGGACACCATGGATTTCGGTGCCCCGGCCGCTTTCGGGATGCACCATTTTTATGTGGATATCCCGGCAGGCCCCAGGGATGCCGTGCGTATTTATGAGGATTTCGGGTTTCACGGCGATGAACACCGCCGGGAAACCGTTGAATGCCGGCTGATCCTGGCCCGGGAACTCTGGACCAGGATCCGGGATGATGCCCGCCGGGATTTCAATGCCCGCCTGAAAAAGAAAAAAATGGGTACGGGCACCTGGAAAACCGGAACCGTCAAACTGGACCGCTTCCTGGGCAGGGAATTATGCGTACTTGGCTGGGCTGCAGAACATGCATCTCCGGATGAATGTCTTATCATCACCCAGAAATGGCTGGCATTACGTCCTGAGGAACGGTGGTGGCTTTACAGCAAAACCGCTGCCGAAGCCGGTCAGGACGGACAAATGCTGCGGGGATGGCGCAAAGCCCTTTACTGTGCCTTGTCCGACGGTACCCATATCCGGCTGGCACCCAAAAAAAAACCAAAGACAACAAAGAAAAAAAAGACCGGGTGACCCTGTTTCTGGAACATCGGGACATCTTTGGCAAGGCCCGGTTGCTGCTGGCGGATGAGGTCGGTGTCGGGAAAACCCTTTCCATGGCAACCAGCGCGCTTGTGAGTACCCTTTTGGAGGATGGCCCGGTTCTCATTCTGACGCCGGCTACGTTAATGGTTCAATGGCAGATCGAGATGATTGACAAGCTGGGTATCCCTTCGGCTGTCTGGTCTTCACAAAAAAAGGTGTGGCTGGGAGCGGAGGGTCAGATGTTATCTCCCAGAGGCGAAGCGGCTTCCATAAAAAAATGCCCTCATCGTATCGGCATTGTTTCGACAGGCCTGATCATGCATCAACGGGAAAATGGAGACTTTGTCAAGGAAGCGGGAATGCTTCTGAATAAAAGGTTCGGTACAGTCATTCTGGATGAAGCCCACAAGGCACGTGCAAGAGGGAAGCTGGGCGATAACGCATTGGAACCCAACAACCTTCTGGCTTTCATGAAAAAGATCGGGAAACTGACCCGGCATCTGATTTTAGGCACGGCCACCCCGATTCAAACCGATGTCCGGGAACTCTGGGACCTGTTGGAAATATTGAACAGTGGTGCGGAATTTGTGCTTGGCGACGCATTGTCTCTATGGCGGGATTTTGAACAGGCGATTCCTCTGGTGACCGGAAAAACCCGGATCACTTCAGAGGAGGCGGCCTGGCAATGGTTGAACAATCCATTGCCCCCGGCCGGTGAACACCCTGTTATGCAGCAGATCCGTGATTATCTGACCATTGATCCCCATTCCTTTTCCTGTTCCCATCAATTTGAAGACCTGGATTACATGGTCCGGAATTTGTGGCTTTCCGAGTGCCTGGTTCCCGGATTTTTCAAGGAAAACAACCCGGTATTGCGCCACACCGTGTTACGAAAACGAAAACAGCTGGAAGATGACGGGTTGATGGAAAAAGTCGGTGTCAATACCCATCCGCTGGTGCGGCACCTGTCCCAGTATCAATCCCGGTTTGTCGGCCTGGGAATTCCCACCAACACCCCTTTTCAGGTGGCGTATGAAAAAGCGGAAGCCTTCAGCAGACTCCTCCAATCCAGAACACGGGCAGGCGGGTTTATGAAATCACTGATGTTGCAGCGCATCTGTTCCAGTTTTGCATCCGGGTTGAAAACAGCGCAAAACATGCTCAAACACGCCATCTCAAATGAGGATGAGGACCATGTGGAAGAAGTGGAACATATCCTTTCTGAAATGACCCCTGCTGAAATAGCCTGCCTCAAGGAAATCGAGACCCAACTGTCACGACCGGAAGCCGTGGATTCCAAATTCAACACGGTCAAGTGGTTTTTGACACAATTTGTGACCGATGGAAAAACCTGGCTGGAACACGGCTGTATCATTTTCAGCCAGTATTATGACACGGCCCTTTGGATCGCCGGTGAGCTGGCTAAGGTGTTCAAGGAAGATGTGGTGGCGGTGTATGCCGGGGTCGGAAAAAGCGGGCTGTTCCGGGGAAAGCAGTTCAATTATGTGGAACGTGAGGTGATCAAGGCTGCCGTCAGGACCCGCGAGATCCGTCTGGTGGTGGCAACGGATGCGGCCTGCGAAGGGTTGAACCTGCAAGCATTGGGTACCCTGATCAATATAGATCTTCCATGGAATCCATCCCGGCTGGAACAGCGGCTGGGCAGGATCAGGCGATTCGGGCAGGCACGCAAGTCTGTGGATATGCTCAACCTTGTTTACAGTGGCACACAGGATGAAAAAATCTACAACGTGTTGTCGGAACGACTGCGTGATACCTATGATATTTTCGGAAGCCTGCCTGATATCATCGATGATGAATGGATAAAAGATGAAGCGGCACTCAGGGAGCGAATGAACGAATATATGCATGAACGGCAAAAAGCACAGGACGCTTTCAGTGTGAAGTACAGTGAAACCATAGATCCTGAAGCCCATTTGTGGGAGCGGTGTACATCTGTTTTGTCCCGCCGGGATATTGTCAGCATACTGAGCGAGCCCTGGTAATGGGCAGGCTATAGTTGACAAAGTCCGTATTTATTCATAATCTGCTCGCAGGAAAAGTCTGGCCTCAACGCTGGGGGAGGCTGCCGCAGAAAAATCAGGCCCATGACCGGCAGGAAATACGCGTTGCCGGCATACTTGGAGTTGGCCCGCAGGGTGTCTGCCGCACTCCAGAGCCGTTTTTCAATGGCATCCATGCAACTTTAAGACGTTGTTCATTTGTCCAAAACTTCCCTGACCTTCATTGTCAAGTCCGCCATTGAAAACGGTTTCTGAATAAATGCCACGGTCTCATCCAGGACCCCCTGATGGGCAATGACGCTGGCGGTATAGCCGGACATGAACAAGAGCCGAATACCCGGATAAAGATCAATGATTTGTCCGGCCAGGTCACGACCGTTCATCTCCGGCATGACCACGTCTGTCATGAGCATATCAATGGTGCCGGAATGGTTCTTTGCTTTTTCCACAGCCGCTCCCGGCGTGGCTGCTGACAGCACGGTATACCCTTTTCTTTCCAGCATCATCCGGGTCATTCGTAAAATTGTGGGTTCATCCTCCACCAGCAGGATTGTTTCGGAGCCACCTGCAGCTGTTTTTTTCTCAGGTGCGGCCTTGTCCAAGTCTTTTTCGACAATTAACCGAGGCAGGTAAATTTTAAAAATGGAACCCTGGCCGGGTTCGCTGTAGACATTGATGAATCCATTGTTCTGTTTGACAATGCCATATATTGTTGCAAGCCCTAACCCTGTGCCCTTGCCCACATCTTTGGTGGTGAAAAACGGTTCGAAAAGGTTCTCCAAAGTGTCTTTGTCCATGCCGGAGCCATTGTCGCTGACTGCCAGCAGGACAAAATCACCAGGGATAAACCCCGGGTGATCACTGCAGTATTCCCCATCAAATGATTTTCTTCCGGTTTCTATGGTGAGTTTGCCCACACCGGAAATGGCATCCCTGGCGTTGATGCAGAGATTGGCAAGGATCTGGTCGATCTGGGACGGGTCCATCTTCACCGGCCATAGATGGGCTCCCGGCTGCCAGGCAAGGTCGATGTCTTCCCCGATAAGCCGGCGCAGCATCTTGAGCATGTTTTCCACAGCATCATTTACATCCAGCTGTCTGGGGGATATGGCCTGCTTTCTGGCAAAGGCCAGCAATTGCTTCGTGATATCAGCGGAACGCGTTGCTGCGGTTTGAATTTCTTTCAGGTCGGCATATAGCTCCTGATTCCCTTCTGCTTTTTCAAAAGCAAATTCCACATGTCCCAGGATCACCCCCAGCATGTTGTTGAAATCGTGGGCCACACCGCCGGCCAGACGGCCCACGGATTCCATTTTCTGGGCCTGGTGAAGCTGGGTTTCGAGTTTTTTCCGTTCCTCTGCCGCCTGTTTGCGGCCGGTGATGTCGCTGATCACCGCGCGGCATGAAGGCGCACCGTCTTCCGCCCGGGCCGCGGTTGCTATCAGATCCACCCAGAAGACGGTGCCGTCCGGCTTGACCATCCGCAGTTCGCATTCCTGAGGTTCGGCCGTTTCAAAGAGCTGTTTCCGATGCAGGTAGTAGATGTCCTGATCCGCTTTGAGGATGAAGCGGGAGATCGGCAGCCTGACCAGTGCGCTGCGGGCCGTGTCCAGCATGGCTGCCGCTGTGAGATTGGCTTCCAGAATCAATCCTTTTTCAGAAATCGTACAATATCCCACCGGTGCCATATCATACAGATCAAAATAGCGGGACCGGCTTTCCTCCAGTTCTGCCTGGGCCGCCTGCAGTTCCTCGTTCTGTATTTCCAGCTCGATCTGGTGAACCCGCAGTTCATGGACCATTTCCTGAATCTGTTCAGGCGGCAGAGCAGCGATATCCCCGGGTATTGGCAGGGACCGGCTTTTTAATGTGTCTTCGGCTTTTTGGCGCAGCGCCTTCGTATCCACAGGTGTTTGGTTCTTGTCCATCATTGTTTTTCTCCAAGGGGCGGTTGTATGACATCCGCCTGGTTCATCTCCAGGATGACCCCGACTGCCCGGGTCACTGTTCCGTTTTCCATTACAGGCTCGCCCAGGGAACGGACCTTCCGCTGCCTGCCCCCGGCAGTTGTGAGAGACAGGTTTACATCGTAGGGTGTGCCATGTGTCACACATTGCTGAAACGCATTTTCGAAAACGAGGCGGTCTTCGGGTGGATAGCATTCCAGGCTCCGGGACAGGTGTTCCGGTTTCACCGGTTCGGATTTGCCGGGTGTGATGCCATAAATTCGGTACAAATTTTCCGACCAGAAAATCGTCTGGCCGGCAACTTCCCATTCCCAGGAACCGGCTTTTGCCGCCTGCTGGGTGATATGGAGCATGGCCTGGCTTCGCCGGGCAGTCACTTGGGTTTTGCGCACATCCGTGATATCCACAAAGGTGATGACCGCTCCTTCAATCACATTGTCCAGGGTGCGGTAGGGCTGGATGCGCATGCTGTACCAGCGGCCCTCTGCGGTCTGCACATCCACCTCCCTGGGAATCAGGGTGTCCAGCACTGTTTGCGTATCCGCCACCAGGTTGTCATAGCCCATCAGATTGGAAACAATATGGCCCACCGGCCGCCCCACATCGCTCAAAATAAGGTTGATGATCCGGGTGGCAGGAGGGGTGAAGCGCAGGATATGCAGCTCGTGGTCCACAAAAACCGTGGCAATGCCGGTGCCGGCCAGCAGGTTGTTCATGTCATTGTTGGCCCGGGACAGGTCGGCCACTTTTGTCTGGAGTTCCGCATTGACCGTGGTCAGTTCTTCGTTGACCGACTGCAGCTCCTCTTTGGAGGTCTCCAGCTCCTCATTGGTGGACTGCAGCTCTTCATTGACCGACTGCATCTCCTCGTTGGAGGATTTAAGCTCTTCATTGGTGGTTTCCAGTTCCTCGTTGGTGGCCTGGAGATATTCCTCCTTGGCCAGCAGTTCCTGTTTCAGGGCAGCAATCTGAAGGGCGGCATCTGTTTTTTTATCACCGGTTTCCGGGAGGATGTCGGAAGTGAGGGCTGCTTCCGGATCTGGGGGCAGAAGGTCTTGCTGCATAATGACCAGGTACAGGGGTTCTTCATATGAGGCATGGGCAGCGGCAACCGGCCGGATGATCAGATTGACGGTTGTGAATCCGCCGTTGGTTTTGACACGCAGCCCCGGGTATCGGATCACGTCTTTTGTTTTGACCGCCCGGGGCAGGGCTGTTGCCAGGGGCGGCCGCAGCCCTTCGCGGGCCATTTTCAGGATGTTCCGGTTGAATTCTCCCGGTGCAGGTTCAAGAAACATGCCGGTACGGCCATGCAGATAGAGGATCTCACCATCACCCGTGGTCAGGGCCGCCACCGGTGCCACATGCTGCAAAAGTGCTTGTTTCGTCAATTTGCGCAAAGAGGGTATCCCGGCAGGGGCTTTTTTCCCCGCAGGTTCGGGCAGATGGCCTGCATGAACCATCCTCACCGGTGCCAGCAGCTGGCCCGGGGGCAGCCGCCGGGTGCTGTGAAAGTCTGTTTTGCGCTGGTACAGTTTTGCCTTGCGGTCCAGGGTGGCAAACAGGTCGCTAAATTCCCCAATGGTTTCCGAGGTCCCTAAAAAGAGAAAACCCCCTGGTTTCAACGCATAGTGAAACAGCGGGATAATCTTTTTCTGCAGGTCTGCCCCCATGTAGATCAGCAGGTTCCGGCAGGAGATCAGGTCCAGTTTGGAAAAAGGGGGGTCTTTGACCACGCTCTGTTCGGAAAACACCAGCATGTCTCTGATATGTTTTTTGATACGATAAAGTTTGTCAGCCGGTTCAGCCGCAAAAAACCGGGACAGCCGTTCAGGGGAAATATCCCGGGCGATACTGGCCGGATAAAGACCGGCACGGGCCGTGGCAATGGCCTGGCTGTCCATGTCCGTGGCAAAGATCTGTACGGTGTACCGCTGTTTTTTCATCTCCTGGTATTCCGCCAGCAGCATGGCGATGGAATAGGCTTCCTCGCCGGTGGAGCAGCCCGGTACCCAGATACGGATAACGGTATCCATGGGTTTTTCCGCCAGTAACTGTGGCAGCACCGTTTTTTCAAATACCCCAAAAACAGGTGGATCACGAAAAAAATTGGTCACACCGATGAGCATTTCACGAAAAAGCGCGTCCACTTCCGCGAGGGTGCGCTGCAGAAATGTCACATATTCATTCATGGTTTGGATTTGATGAACCGCCATGCGCCGTTCGATGCGGCGAATGATGGTGCTGGATTTGTACTGGGAAAAATCGTGACCGGTCCTGGCCCGCAAAAGGATGAAGATCCGTTTCAGGGCATTTTCACTGGTGGACAGGGGGGCAGTGCCGGCCACAGGGGGCCGGCCAAAGGCGTGGGACACGTAGGAAATAATCTGGGCGGCCATTTCCGCCGGGGGCAGCACATAATCCACCAGCCCGGTGGCAATCGCACTGCGGGGCATGCCGTCATGTTCAGTGGATTCAGGGAGCTGGGCCATTACCATGCCGCCTTCCCCCTTGATGTCTCTCACCCCCAGGGTCCCGTCACTGCCGGTGCCCGACATCACAATGGCGATGGACCGTTCCTGCTGGTCCTGGGCCAGGGAGCGGAAGAAAAAATCGATGGGCAGGCGCTGACCACGGGGTGCAGCAGCTTCCAGCAGCTGCAGTGTGCCGTTGAGAAACGCCATATCCCGGTTGGGCGGTATGATATAGGCACAGTTGGGGGAGACCGTCATTCCGTCTTCAACTTCAAAGACCTGCATGCGGGTATACCGCCGGATCAGTTCGGTAAGGATGCTCTTGTGATCAGGCGCCAGGTGCTGCACCAGGGCAAAGGCCATTCCCGGATCCGCATCCGCCGGCATGCCGGAAAAAAATGCCTCGAATGCAGCCAGCCCGCCGGCTGAAGCACCGATACCCACAATGGGAAATCTTTTGGCAGCCCGGTCCTGTTTTCTCTTTTTCATGCCAATTTCTTCCATGAAAAGTGTTTATATGGTGCAACGCCATTCCTTAGGATTGCTTGCCTGCATCCAAAACTCTCCGAACTTCCTTTGCCATATCTGCCGTAACCAGCGGCTTCATCAAAAAACCCATGATACCCATTGCCCGGGCCTGTTCCTTATTGAAACGTTCCGAAAATCCAGTGCAGATGATTATCGGAATATCCGGGCGGATCTTCAGTAGTTCCTCTGCAAGTTTTTTACCCGTCATTTGCGGCATGGACATGTCCGAAACGATGAGGTCATATTTATCTGGATTTTTTCTGAATGCTTTTAATGCATCAGGGCTGCTGAAGTGTGGGTCAACTGTATACCCCAGCCGTTCCAGCATCTGTTGTTCCATGTGAACAATGGGTGCTTCATCATCCACCAGCAGGATATGTTCCGTGCCGGTGGGAAGCGGTGCCTGCTGTTTTTCAGGGGCGGTGTCAGCCGGTTTCTCCATCACCGGCAGATAGACATGAAAGGAACACCCATTTCCTGCTTCACTGTAAACCCTGATATCACCCCCATGGGCTTTGACAATGCCGTATACGGTTGCCAGGCCGAGGCCGGTGCCCTTTCCTTTTTCCTTGGTGGTGAAATAGGGATCAAAGATCTTGTTCATGACAGCAGGGTCGATGCCGGGGCCGGTGTCGATAACCGAGAGGACCGCACAGGGACCGGATGCCAGCTGAACAGCCGGGTCATCCCCGTGATTGAAGTCGATCTGCCTGAGTTTTACAGTTATGGTCCCCCCGAAGGATTCGACAGCATGGAAGGCATTGGTGATCAGGTTCATGGTGATCTGGTGGATCTGGGTGGGATCTGCCATGACCGGACCGCAGTCGATCTGGATATCCTTTGTAATTGTGATATCCGCCGGAATGGTGGCCCGGCAGAGCTTTAATACTTCTTTGAGTATTTTCTGGATATGCACCGGAATCGGCTGGTGATCCGACTGCCGGCTGAAAGACAGGATCTGCTGGACCAGTTCTCTGCCCCTGGTGCCGGCTTTGAATATTTCCTGAATATTTTTACGTTCCATGCTCTCCGGAGGAAAATCATCCAGCATCATTTCCGACAGCCCCACAATGGGAAACAGCAGATTGTTGAAGTCATGGGCGATGCCGCCGGCCAGGGACCCGATGGATTCCATTTTCTGGGCCTGCTGAAGCTGTTTCGCTATTTTTTTCTGTTCGGTTATATCAAAAAAATACCCGCGCATCAGGGGTGGTTTGTTTTCTTTTAAAACAGTAACAATGTCTCGGATCCATATGATGCGGCCATCTGCTGCAATCATCCTGTATTCAAATTCGTGATCCTTTCCTTTTTCGGTTTCAATCCGGCAGAAATTTGCAGCCGCTTCTCTGTCTTCCGGATGAAGGGTCTGGTTCCAGAATGCAAACCCTGTCCACATGTCGGGAGCGTATCCGGTCAGGTCGTGTATCCGCGGGCTCATATAAGTGAAACCCATTGTTTCAAGGTCCAGCTCCCATGCAATGGCTTTTGTGCTCTCGACCAAAGACCTGAACTGCTTTTCCCTTTTTGTCAAAAGATCCAGCGAAGATTTCAGTCTTTTGCGCATGAAATTGATCGCTGTTTCCAGACGGCCGATTTCATCTGTCTCAGAGGTCAGGGTTTTTCCCCTTTTTTCAAGGCGTAATGGATTTTCCAGCGTGTCTATGGAAATGTTTCCGGCATAGGCGGACATGGTGTAAAGGTGTCGGCCCACCAGCTTGTAAAACAGACCCATGGCTGCCAGAGAAAGCAGTATGGCCCAGACTGCCTGGCTGCCGACAATAATCAAAGAACGGTCCAGCACCTGGGAAAAAACGTGATCCAGGCTTGCCGTGACTTCAATGGTGCCCAGGAAAACCTTTTCCCCTCTGTACATTTTGGAAATGGCATGTTCATGAACCAGGGTTTTTCTTGATGTTGACCGGCCTTTCACGAGGATATCACCATTTTTTTTGGTGATTTTCACCGATTCAATGTTCGGAAAGTTCAATATGCCCTGCATGGCGGCGGCAGCCAGCGCATCGCTGGTTATCCAGAGGTTTTCCGCGATCAGCGCCTCCATGGTTTTGTGGATCTCTTCCATGCTCTGGTCGATTTCCATGCGGTCATGGTTATATTCGTGATATAGCTGGAATGAAGCGCTCAAAAATGCGACCAGGAACCCGAATCCCATGATATACAGCGCCAGGACGCGTGCGAGGCTTTTGTTTCTGAGCAGATCCATGAAATTATTGAACGCCACTGTCGATAATCTCCCTGTATTTGCGCATCGACCGGGATACAATCCTGTCATACGCGCCGTCCTGTTTCATCTGCCTGAGAGCATTGGAAAGTTCCGGCATCAGTGCCTGATGCTTTTTGTGCAGATACATATACATTTTTTTCGAAGCAAAAGGCGGTGTTATCATTGTGATATCCTTTAACCCCATTTCTGAAATAACCGCAAATCCCATCAGTTTTCCGTAAAGTGCTATGTCTATGCGGTCCAGATTGAGCCCGTTGAAAAGGTCTTCAGCACTGTAAAAAAAGGTCACATGTGGATATGTGCCCACGTTGGCTTCAAGTATTTTCCACCCCTTTATAATGCCGAGTTGAAATGGCTGCAAGCGGTTCCAGCTGCCGCCTTTAACAGACGCATGCTTTGTAAATCCCACAAATTCAAAATCCATCATGTTTTCATCTACCCTGATTAAATTGGGGTAGATGTTTTCCAGACCCTTGACACGGTTCAATTCCCCGTCATGGAGGCCTTCATTGGCTGCGCTGATTGAACGTTCCGTGGGCAGATAGGGCAGCTCGATCCGGATGCCGATCCGTTGAAAGGCTTCTTGTGCAATTTTGTCCAACATACCGTCCTGGGCAGGCGTTGACAAAAGCAATTTGTAAGAAGTGCCGATGATCAATTTTTCTTTTGCCTGGACAAGCCCGGGCTGCAGGAAAAAAAAGGCAAGCATTGCAATTATAATTGGAAGCCGGGGGGCTCTATACCGGTAAATATAATGTTTCATATACCTGTCTCCTGCAAATTATGGAAAACGGTTCTTTCCCCTGCCAGAAAACGCCGTTTTATAGGGCGGTTAAGCACCTACTGAAATAAAAGCCTTTTCCAAAGTTCACCCACCATCAACCAGTAAATCGACCATAGCAGGTTTTAAAGTTTTTTGGTATCATGAACTTCTTCAAAAAGACCTGATGCGGATCACGAAACCTTCCTGACCCGGGCAGCCCTGATAAAAGGTAAAGGCAGCATTCTGGTGGTTGATGATGAGCCATTTATTGTGGACTGGACATCAAAGGTGCTGGCAAAACTCGGGTATGCGGTGGCCGGTGTTTCAGGGGGGAAAAAGCCCTTGACATGCTTGCACAGGACCAAAATTTTTAACCCATACTATGTCCCCGGGCAGATGTATCCATCAGGTATCTGCCCGGAGATGGTTATCCGTGTGGTAATTAATCCAATACATCATTATGAGACAGGAGTTTTTCAGAATTTACTCTTGGATTTTTTGTCGGCATGGTGTTATCATAACTCCTGACTGAATAGTATTATAAAAACCAGTCGCTTCGGGTAGGGGTGATGCTAGGGTATGAGCTAATGGAAAATGGAGGCAGACAAAAATGATAGTATCTTTACCATTGGAAGAGATGACGATGAAAGACAAGATATCCACTATGGAAATTTTATGGGAAGATATCTGCAGAAGCGCGAATGATTTTCAGTCTCCTGATTGGCATGGTGAAATACTTCGAGAAAGAGAGGAACTGATCCGGCAGGGAAAAGATCAGTTTGAGGACTGGGAAGAAGTGAAAAAGGAAATTTGGAAATCGGTTACATGAAGATACAGTACTTAGGGACAGCAAAACAAGATTTGCGAGATGGATTTTCTTTTTATGAGTCGAAAGATTCCGGACTTGGGATGTACTTTCTTGAAACACTTTATTCCGACATTGATTCTCTTAAGCTTTTTGTGGGTATACATTCTGTCCATTTCGAAAAATATCATCAAATGCTTTCCAAGCGATTTCCTTTTGCCGTATATTATAGAATAGAAGAAAATATCATCAGAGTGTATGCTGTGTTGGATTGTCGAAAAAACCCTGCCTGGATTAGAAAAAGATTAAAATGAAAAAAAATTGCTTCAACTGACATGAAATCTGTTTCAGAATCCGTTCATAAGACATAAACAAGATGCCTGAACCATTTCTTCATGAAATACACCAAAAGGCCGTGCAACATCGGGTTCTACTCCCGGCTGCGCAAAATCAATCCTGATTCCAGCTTTTTTATGAATCGCGGTAAAGAAATGACGGTTACATCTGTGCTGACGGGAAATTCGTCACTGCCGCCGTAAATAACGTATTTCAGGGTGGCGCCCACATCATCGCAGATGGCGCTGTTGACATTCCCGGGTCCGGCCGCATCACCGACAATGTTCATTTTACCATTTGACTCTGTGCAGCGCAAAGTGGTAGTTTTCGGCCATTATGCTGAAACAGCGGTATTGTACATTATATGAAAGGTCCGGAGGCGCATGGAAGGAATTGTCAATACAGAAAACGGTGTCATTGATACACTGTTTTACCAGAAACCATTATCCGACGTCCTCCGCATCCTGATCCCCCTGTATGTCACCTATATTATTTTTGCATTGGGTATGTTCCTGGTTTTTATTCCCCGGCATGAAAGCCAGTTGCTGGACCAGAAAAAAGAGACCATCCGCCAGTTGACCAACAGCGCCGTCAGCCTGCTGGATGATTATGAATCCAGGATCAGGCAGGGGGAAATGACCCGGGAAGGCGCCAGGCAAAAAGCGGTCGACCGCATACGCAACCTGCGGTACGGTCTTCAGGGAAAGGACTATTTCTGGATCAATGATATGCATCCCTTCATGATCATGCATCCTTTCAAACCGGAGCTAGAAGGAGAAGACCTGTCCCGGTTAAGGGATTCTGCGGGAAATTATCCATTTGTGGAAATGGTGCACACCGTCAAGGAGAGCGGGGAAGGATATGTCAATTATCATTGGCAGTGGAAAGACATGCCTGAAAAAATTGCTCCGAAAATGTCTTACCTCAAAGGGTTTGCGCCATGGGACTGGATCATCGGCACCGGTATCTATATGGATGATATTGCAGAAGAGATTGCTGCCATTACCCGGCAGCTGATACTGATATTTGCCGGTATGCTGTTTCTGGTCATCCTCATGTCTTTTTACATTTCCCGGCAGGTGGTCAGGATCGATCAGAAGAAAAATCAGGCTGAAAAAGCCAGGCAGCTGAATGAAGATGATCTGCGCCGGAGCGAAGAAAGATACCGGCTTCTGGCTGAAAACGCCACTGATGTCATCTGGATTATGCAGACGGACAACCTGGAAATATCTTATGTCAGCCCGGCCATAGAAAACCTTTTGGGGTATGCCGCTGAAGAATTCATGCAGCTGAATATCACCGCCTACATGGGTGAGGCATCCGTAAAAAGAATTAAAGCGGTCATTGCAGCAGAGCTTGCACAGGAAAATGACCCCGATGCCGCCCCGGACCGCATGCGGACCCTTGAACTGGAGATGTGCAAAAAAGACGGAACAGCGGTCTGGGTGGAAATCGTTGCCCGGTTTTTGCGGGATGAAAACTTCAGCCCGGACCGGATACTGGGTGCCTCCAGGGATGTTACCCACCGCAGGCAACTGGAACATCGCATTAAGCAAACCCAGAAGATGGAAGCCCTGGGCACCCTGGCCGGGGGGATTGCCCATGACTTCAACAATATCCTTTCTTCCATCATTGGGTTTACAGAACTTGCCAAACTGGATTCATCTGATAACCCCGAGGCACTTGGCAGCTTAGAGCAGGTGATGACAGCCGGCCTCAGGGCCAGGGACCTGGTCCAGCATATCCTGACTTTCAGCCGAAAGGCCGACGTCCAGCACGAGGTCATCGATATTGTTCCCCTGGTCAAGGAATGTCTGAAATTCATAAAAGCGTCTGCTCCCCCGGATATCGATATCAGTAAAAAAATGATGGAAAAAGATGTGGTGGTTCTGGCGGACCCAACCCAGATTCACCAGATGATCATGAATCTTCTGACCAATGCTGTCCATGCCATGAAAGAGACCGGCGGGACCCTGGATGTAACAATCAAATCCGTGGTCATTCATACGGATGAAATCATGCAGAACCAAAATATCAGTCCCGGACGATACGTACAGATCCTGATTTCCGATACAGGATGCGGTATTCCCGGAGCGTTGAAGGAAAAGATTTTTGAACCGTTTTTCACCACAAAGCGCAGGGGCGAAGGCACGGGCATGGGGTTGTCCACTGTTTATGGTATCGTCAAGGACCTGAAAGGGGATATCTCGGTGTACAGCGAACCGGGAACAGGAACCACATTCCAGGTCCTGATCCCGGAAAAAAAGACTGGTGCAAATCAGGAAACTTTCCTGGCCCGGGCAGCCCTGATAACGGGGAACGGCAGCATTCTGGTGGTTGATGATGAACCATCTATTGTGGCCTGGACATCAAAGGTGCTGGCAAAACTCGGGTATGCGGTGGCCGGTGTTTCAGGGGGGCAAAAAGCCCTTGACATGCTTACACAGGACCCTGACGGATTTGATCTGGTCCTCACTGACCTGGCCATGCCGAAAATGGACGGCCTTGCATTATCGCAACAGATTAACCGCATCTGTCCGGATATTCCCATAATTTTATGTACAGGTTTCAGTGACGGGTTGAAGCCGGACCTGATTGAAAATTGTAATATCTTTGCCATGATCATGAAGCCCATGATCGCCAGTGAGCTGTCAGACATTGTAAACAAGGCATTGGAAAAGAGCAGGCAAAAGGAGCAGTCCCAATGATTGACGTGCTGGTCATCGATGATGATGAGAAAATTTGTCTGTTTTTTACCAAACTGCTTGCCCGTATGGGACACCAGTGTCACAAGGCCCACACCCTGGAACAGGCACGGTCACTGTTTTTTTCCCATGCATGTGATCTGGTCCTGCTCGATCTTGAACTGCCTGACGGCAATGGGTTGGACCTGCTGCCGGCGTTCACGGCATCAGACACGGCCCCGGAAATCATCATTATCACAGGAACCGGTGATGCCAGGGGCGCCAGACTGGCTTTTAAATACGGGGCCTGGGATTATATCCAAAAGCCCTTTCTTTTAGATGACGTATCCTTGTCCATAAACCGGGCCATCCAGTACCACCGGGAAAAGCAGCACACCAGGACCACATTTCCCTTAATAAGAACGGGGATAATAGGAGAATCCAGCGCGCTGCAGCACTGCCTGGAAAGTGTGGCCACTGCAGCTGCCACAGATGCCAGTGTCCTGATCACCGGCGAGACCGGTACCGGCAAGGAGCTGTTTGCCAGGGCCATCCATGAAAACAGCAAACGCCGGTCTTATCCGTTTGTGCCTGTGGATTGCGGGGCCCTGCCGGATACATTGGTTGAGAGCACGCTTTTCGGCCATGAAAAAGGGGCATTTACCGGGGCCGGGAAAAAACAGGCAGGGTTGATCCTCCAGGCCCACAACGGCACATTGATGCTGGATGAAGTGGGTGATCTGCCCATGAATGCCCAGAAATCACTGTTGAGAAGCCTTCAGGAACGTTGTATCCGCCCTGTGGGCGGCGGAAGGGAAATCACTGTGAACATCCGGTTGATTGCCGCCACCAATCTGGACCTGGATCAGATGGTTGAAGAACGGACATTTCGAAAGGATCTGCTGTACCGGATCCGTGCCATGGAAATCCACCTGCCCCGGCTGCGGGACAGGGAAAATGATATCGAAGAGATCATCATCAAAAAACTCCACGAACTGGCCCGGCGGTATCACATGGACAGCAAAGCAATTTCAGACGAACTGCTCAAAACCCTGTCCGCCCATCCATGGCCGGGTAATGTGCGGGAACTCATCAATGTGCTGGAGTATCTTCTGGCATCTGCCGGCCAGGACCCCACCCTGTTTCCCAAACACCTGCCCCCGGAATACCGGGTCTCCGGTCTGACATTCAGCCCATCCATGGAAAGATCGGCCAGCCCGCTTTTTTTTGATGGATCTGATCCGGAAAAAGAGCTGCCGCCGCTGAATGAGTTCCGCAGGCACCTGGAAAAAGAATACCTCAAGGCCCTGCTGAAGCGCTGTGAATCTGATCGATACCAGGCCTGCCGGATATCCGGTATTTCCCAGTCCCGCCTCTATGACCTTTTAAAAAAACACGGGCTTTCCGGTTTCAGCAGTTCCTGATTCCTGAAAACCGGAATCTTCTTGTTCCTGTTTTCAGGAATATCACCTGGCCACGCATTGTCCTCCTGGGATCTATTTTTTATAACTATCTGAAATATAAATAAAATTAGAAATTTATGCTGCTGGCATGGTTTGTGCTCAATTGTATAGGTGTTGGCTGAAATTTTTGGCCAATGCAATAAAAACCATGGGATAAAAGGATCGACAGCTGAAAGATGAAAATTCTTCTGTATAACAACACCCTGGAAAATATCGGAGAGCGGATCAGGTTTCTGGTCCGAAACCGTTTTCCGCAGCTGGATATCGTTGTTCTGGATTCGGTGCAGCAGATCAGCCGCCTGCTTACCCGTCCCCTGCACAGTTTCTCTGTTTTCATTCTTCCAATAGCCTCCATACAGGAGCTGGACGCATTTCAAAAATTGCATCCAATGCTGGATCAAATACGCGTGATTCTCATCCTGCCTGACAGGGATACAAAAACACTGGCCAGGGCGGTGCAGGTCAAATCATCTTTTATCACTTATATTGACAACGATATCAACGATATTGCCGCAGTATTGGAAAAACTGGCACAAAAATCACATATTACATTTCAAACAAATGGGGGAAACCATGAAAAACAGGTCACTTAAATTTAAACTCATCCTCAGTGGGATACTCGTCGTGGTTATCCCGCTGACCGTTGTGGGACTCTTTTCGCTTAACAAGGCAACTGATGCCTTGGTCAGGGGGGCAAACAATCAGGCAGCCCAGATTGCCCAGGACCTGGCAATCATGACTGATAGTGTATTAAACCAGGAGGTTAAGCTGGCCACGGAAATGGGAATCAATCCGTTGATCAGAAATGCTGTAAGCAAAGTATCTGGTGATGGGATTGATAATGCCAAGACCGAACTGAAAGCCCTGGACCGATTTCTTAAAACCGTGTCTGAAAATATCGGACAGGATTATGACACCTTCTTTGTGACCAATGCCCAGGGGGTTACGATTTCGGATAATTTCGACGGTGCTTTGAGAGAGCAGGGCGTCTCTTTTTCAGATCGGGATTATTTTATAGCGGCCCGTAACACAGGAAAGGTTGCCGTGGGACAGGCCATAACATCCCGGAATACCGGAAAACCCATCATCGGGATTGCCGTGCCCATAAAAACCGCATCAGGCGAATTCGGCGGCGTTTTTGGGCTGGCTGTCAAACTGGATGAATTAAGCCGGAAAATCACCAGCGTTAAGATCGGCAGCACCGGTTACCCTTTCATGATTGATAAAACCGGGTTGATTGTTGCCCATCCCCGATCAGAGTTCATTCTTGATTTAAATGTCGGCAATCTTGAAGGAATGGAATCCATTTGTGACTCTATGACAGCCCAGAAAACAGGGGTGGAGAATTATACTTTCGAAGTTGATAAAATAGCGGGATATGCGCCTGTACCACTGACCGAATGGAGTATCGGCGTCACCCAGGATGTGGCTGAATTCATGGCCCCTGTCAGGGCGATACGGAATGTTGTTTTGATCGCCGGTGGGGTCTTTCTTGCTTTAACCATCCTGCTTGTAATCTGGTTTGCCAGAAGCATCACCCTGCCCATCAACCGGATCATACGCGGGTTGAACGAAGGTGCGGACCAGGTGGCTGAGGCTTCCAGCCAGGTATCGGTCACCAGCCAGTCTCTGGCCGAAGGATCCTCCCAGCAGGCCGCTTCTATCGAAGAAACCTCTTCATCCATGGAAGAGATGGCATCCATGACGAGAAAAAATGCGGAAAACGCCACCCATGCCGATGCGCTGATGAAAGAATCCCACAAGGTGGTCACGGATGCCAATGCATCCATGCAGCAGTTGACCGGTTCCATGCAGGACATATCCCAAGCCAGTGAAGAAACATCCAAAATTATCAAAACCATCGATGAAATCGCTTTTCAGACCAATCTTCTGGCCCTGAATGCAGCGGTTGAGGCTGCCCGGGCAGGAGAAGCCGGCGCCGGCTTTGCCGTGGTGGCGGATGAGGTGCGAAATCTTGCCATGCGGGCGGCCCAGGCGGCCAAGGATACGGCCGTACTTATTGAGGGTACTGTGCAGAAAGTCGGGGAAGGGTCAGGTCTGGTCACCCGGACCAACGAGGCCTTTGTCAAAGTTTCTGAGTCTTCAGGCAAAATCGGTGAACTGGTGGCGGAGATCGCAGAAGCATCAAAGGAACAATCCAGCGGCATCGACCAGGTGAATATTGCCGTGTCTGAAATGGACAAGGTGGTGCAGCAGAACGCAGCCAATGCCGAAGAATCCGCATCCGCGTCCGAAGAGATGAATGCCCAGGCCCAGCAATTGAAATCCTATGTAGAGGATCTGGTGGCTGTGATCACCGGCAGTCAGGGCAGCCAAACCGCTGGGTCAAAAGACAACTCCGTCCCCCGCATCACCGCATCACCCAGGCAGGGCGGCAGCGGTGTACCCCGGCGGCAGCAGTTTTTGTCAAAAAAAACCGGTGAAGTGAACCCCAAACAGATTCTTCCGCTGGATGACGAAGAAGAAAATTTTAAAAATTTTTAACCGCATGTGTCCCCGGGCAGATGCAGCCATCATGTATCTGCCTGGGGATGTCGGTTGGCCCCTTAATACGCAAAAAGCTCTTGCAAACAATTGATAATTTTAATCTGCGCGCTTTGGGAAATTACACCAAGTTTTTGAATTAATCTGGATTTGTCAACGGCCCGCATCTGGTCAAGCAAAATCAATCCCTTTTTACCCTGAAATGCATATGGAATTCTGGTTGGATAGCCAAATCCTTTGGAAGTCATTGGAGAAACAATCGCCGTCTTCAGCGCAGACATTTCATCAGGGGAGATAATAACACAAGGCCTTGTTTTCTTAATCTCAGAACCTTGTGTCGGATCAAGCTGAACCAGCCAAATCTCAAATCGATGGACATCTTTTTTTACCATTCCCAGTCCTCTTCATCTACCAATGGCGCATCCAACCACTCCTGATCCGCTTCGCTTGTTTCCTGGGATTCAAGCGCTTTATAAAATTGTTCTTTCCAGCCTTCTCTGTTCTTTTTAACAGGCTGAATTAACAGGCCGTCCTCGATTACTTTGAATTTCAATTGCCTGTCTTCTAATTGCGCCTGCTTGATTACCGCCTTTGGAATACGGATACCCTGCGAATTTCCTATTCTGATTAAAGTCGTCATTTTTGTCTCCAATTGTAAAAAATGTAATTACAATATACCCACAAATGGATATATTGTCAAATCGTATTCATTGTTTGGGGGGGTGCCACATATCCAGGGTGTCACATTTCTATTGACAGAGGCCATTAAAAAGCATAGTGTCTCAAACGTTGCATTGGTTTCAAACGTATTGAACTAATTGACCGCATAATTGGTTGGGCTTTTTTATGAAAGGTGATGACGAAATAGTTACGGTGACAGAAGCTGCAAAGCTGTGCAAAGTTACCAGGGCAACCATATGGAGATGGATCAAGTCCGGGGCGCTTAAAGCCGGTGTGACTGCCGGTGGTCACTATAGAATATTTCGCGAGGATCTGCACAGGTTTATTACATCAAAAGGAATGACAAGCTGCAGTCGAAACGAGACCAGGAAGCATAAAGTGCTTATTGTTGATGATGATCCGTCCGTACGGGAATTATTGCTTATGGTATTCATGAAAAATGGATTTGCGGTGGATGCTGCATCAGACGGGTTTGAAGCCGGCATAAAAACCATTGAATTCCAACCGGATATAGTGATTCTTGACCTTTATATGCCAAAACTGGACGGGTTTGAAGTTTGCCGGCAGTTAAAAAACAACAACAGTACCACAAACATAAAGGTAGTTGCCATTTCAGGCAATGAAAATCAAAAAAACAGAGAAAAAATTTTATCCTGCGGTGCAGATCTTTTTTTTGAAAAATCAATGGATATCAAGGTTATCATTAAAGAAATAAATAAATTAATCAGGTCGGAAGAGATGTAATGTATTATCGAATGCATCAAGGAGTATTATGAAAGTTGATATTGGTCCTGTAACACGGTTGGAAGGACATCTGAGTATCCATACAACGGTTGAAAAAAATGTGATAACAAAGGCGGAAAGCATGGGCGAAATGTTCAGGGGGTTTGAAGTTTTTCTCCGGGGCAGGGACCCGCTGGATGCGCAGCAGATCACCCAGCGAATCTGCGGTGTCTGCCCCTATGCCCATGCCATCGCATCCTCCTATGCCCAGGAAAATGCATACAACCTTGCGGTCCCGCCCAACGGCCGTATTCTGCATAACTTGATACAAGGGGCAAATCACCTGTATGATTATTTGTTGCATTTTTATCAATTGTCTGCATTGGATTTTGTTGATGTGACCGCCATACTTGAATATAAGGGGTCGGATTCTGATGTAACCGCTCTCAGAGACTGGGTGAAGGCTGAAACCGGCGCAAAATTTTCTTTTCCTGCAGCCCCTTTTTTACCAAGATTGTCAGGTCGCTATATGTCCGATGTCGGAGCCAATATCAATGCCTTGAAACATTATATTGAATCCCTGGAGGTTCAAAAAAAAGCCAATAAGGCATCAGCCATTTTCGGGGGGAAATTTCCCCATGCCACTGCAATTTTTCCCGGGGGGTGCACCCAGGAGCCCAATATCGATCATATTGCCTCATACCGCTCATTAATTTCCGATGTTCGGGATTTTATTTATAAAAAATATCTTCCCGATATTCTGGCTGTGGCCGGGGAATTCCCTGAATACTGGCATATCGGCCAGAGCCGGGGCGGGTTTCTTTCTTACGGGCTTTTGCCTTTTGGGCCCGGGCTTGACAGTAAACGGCTGTTTGCACCGGGTGTGCTGCTGGAAAATACCATCAGCCGGGTGAATTTTGATGCCATTCGGGAGGATGTGAAATATTCCAAATATTCATCCCCGTCCGGTTTAACCGTCAAGGAGGGAGAATTAACCCCGTCCCCCCATAAATCCGAGGCATATTCATGGGTGAAAGCCCCGCGGTACCAGGGAAAAGTCATGGAGGTCGGTCCGGCAGCCAGAATCCTGGTGGATTACCATCAGAACAACAACCCTGAAATTAAACAAATGGTGGATAAATTTGCCGGCATTGCCGGCATTACGGCTGACAATTTAAATTCCGTGCTGGGCAGACATTTGTGCCGTGCCATATCTGCCGTGGTCATTGCCGATTTCCTGCTCACGGAGACGGAAAGGATTGATATACAAGCGCCGTTCATGGCCCGGTATGACCTGCCGGAATCAGGGGAAGGATTCGGGGCCACAGAAGCATCCCGGGGCGCACTTCTCCATTATATCAAAATTAAAGACTATAAAATCGAAAAATATGAATGCGTGGTGCCCACCACCTGGAATTGTTCACCCAGGGACGACCAGGGCCAGCCGGGCCCTCTTGAAACCGCATTGGTGGGAACCCGTGTGGAGAACCCTGAAGAGCAGATTGAGGCCAATCGAATTGTACATTCTTTTGATCCGTGTCTGGCCTGTGCCGTACATTGATAAGCCGACCCATTTGCAATTTTTTAATTTTTCGCTGAGGATAATTTTATGATAGACCGACGAGAATTTCTGAAAATGGCTGCATGTTTAAGCGCCTCTTTTGGTATTACCCAGCTGCCCGGAGTTGTTCAGGCAGCCTTGAAAAAGATAGATCCTGCAGGTGTTCCCAGACTTATCTATCTTCAGGGCCAGTCCTGCACAGGCTGTTCCATTTCTCTTTTGCAGGCGGAATCTCCCAATGCGGTTTCCATGATCACCCGGTATTCAAAACTGTCTTTTCATGCTGATTTGTCCGCCACATCCGGAAAACAGGCCCTGGATCTCATTGAAGCGTATATCTCAGGCCGGGCCGGGGAGTATTTTCTGGCTGTTGAGGGCGCTGTTCCCTGGGACATGCCGGAAGCCTGTGTGATCGGAAATAAACCGTTTGCCGATTATTTAACGGCTGCTGCAAAGACCATGAGCGGTGCCCTGGCAGTGGGCACCTGTGCCACCCATGGCGGTATTCCGGCTGCAGAAGGCAATTTGACCGGTGCTGTCAGCCTGAAAGAGTTCTATAAGCGCAAAAAAATGGATCCCCTGCTGATTGACATCCCGGGATGTTCCGTGCATCCGGACTGGGTGTGGAAAACCATCATTCATCTGGTGCAGGTCGGCCTGCCTGAATTGGTCAATGGCCAGCCGAAATTGTTTTTCAGCCGTAAGGTCCATGAACTTTGTCCACGGTATCATGATTTCCAGCAGGAAATATTTGCGCAAAAACTGGGAGACAAAGGATGTCTTTTCAAATTGGGCTGCCTGGGCCCGGATACCTATGCAGACTGTCCGACACGGTGGTGGAACGGGGGACAAACCTGGTGTATCGATGCCAATGCCCCCTGTATCGGCTGTGCATCCCCCATGTTTGCAGCAAAAAAGAATTTCCCGTTTTATACGTCCTTTAAACAGACCGAAGTCCAAACTTCAACAGAGAGCCACAAGATTATCCGGGAAAAGCAATAATTTAAAGGAGAAAAACATGTCTGCATCGTTGGACCAGAAGGAAGAACCCCTGTTTGCAGGGTTACAGATTCGTCAGAAAATTTTTGCCGGCAGCTTTGGCATATGGGTCGCCGCCATGGTTTTGGTTTTCATTCTCATTGTCTTAACAGGCAAGGTGGGCAGTGTGTCAGGCACACTGTTCAGCGAAAGGCTTCCCATCGTTTTCGGTGTTTTATGTGCAGTATCTGTTCTGTCCGGTTATCTGCTGTGGGTGCTGGCCGGCAAGATTTCCCGACCGGTCACTGCCTGTTTGGATTTTGCAGTGGACATCCGCAGGGGGAATTATTCTGGGGCCTGCAGTATTGAGAATGGCGGCGAGGTTGCGGTCATTGCCGGGGTTTTACAGGATCTGGCAGTTTCGCTTGCGGCAGAAGAGAAAAAACACAAACAGGCAAAGCGTGAAAAGCAGGGCCTTCATAAAGGTCTCCAGGCCAATGTGAACCAATTGCATGAAACCATTGCCGGTCTTTCACGGGCGGCAGCAGAGCTGACAAAAAAATCAGACAGTATCGCCAAAGAGTCCGGCACCGTAGCTGAAACAACAGAAGGAATGGATGTGAATATCGCTTCTGTTTCAGAGGCTGCACAATATTTGCAAAAGAATATGGATGCAATCACCATTGTGACAGATGAAATGATCAGCACCATCGGTGAGATTTCCAAAAATTCCGAAGAGGCCAGGATGATCACTATAGAGGCGAAGTCGTGTGTCGATAATGCCTTTGAAAAAATTGACATTTTGGGAAATGCTTCCGAAGAAATCACCTCGGTCATTGATACCATTGTCGAAATTGCCGAACAGACAAAGCTGCTGGCGTTGAATGCTACCATTGAAGCGGCCCGGGCCGGAGAGTCCGGTAAAGGATTTGCCGTTGTTGCCGGAGAGGTGAAGGATCTGGCTGCCCAGACAAATGAAGCCACTCTTGATATAAAACACAAAATTGAGGCCATGAGCAGTTCCACGCAAAGCACGATCATCGAGATAAAAAAAATCAATGACGTGACACACAATATGACCAACATTGTAGAAACAATCGCTGCTGCAGTGCAGGAACAAAGTGTTTCCAGCAAGAGTATTGCTGACAACGTCAGTGGTGCAGCGCATCAGGCAAAAGAGGTCAGTGCCAATGTCGACCAAACTGCCGCAGCAACATCGCAAATCACAGATGGCATGGGGAAGGTCAATGAAAATCTTGCAGAGATACGAAAGGCATTGACTGATGTCAATACCAGTTCTGAAGACCTGACAAAGGTGGAAAGGCTGATGCGCGGTTCCATTGCATCGTGAATTACGGAATCAAATATAAACTTTATCGAAAAAAGAGGTCATTTCCATGATCAAAAAAGCGTTTACCAATCTACCATTTAACTTGAAAATACTGTTTCCCATTTTCATTGTTCTCTTGTTTTCTCTGGCAATCGGCGGATATCTGATCAGCGATTTTGTAAAAAAACAAATGACTGCAACCTACATGGATTCTGTACAAACCCTGTCCCATTCAATCCAGGAAGGTGTCAAGGATTCTCTGGAGAGAGGTCAGATGAAAAATTTTAAAAAATTACTCTCCGACCAGAAAAATATTAAGGGTATATTGGATGTGTCTCTTTATGACCGGCAGGGAAAAATCAACCTGTCCTCTTCTGAACTTGATGCAGTCCCGGCCCATATACCGCCTGAAATTTTTGACAGGTTCGAGTTATCACTTGATACGATTCAGGTCATTGAAAAAGATGCTGTCCAGATGTATATTCCCCAAAAGGTGGTTGCAGATTGTATTCGCTGCCATCCTGGCTGGCGCCTCGGTAAACAAGGCGGCACCATTTCACTTACCTATGATCTGCGAGACCTCCATAACGCACTGGATAAGCAAAATTTTGTGCTGATCATCGGTATTGTTTTTTCTCTTGTTATTGTCAGCCTGTTTGTTGTTGTTATTGCAAGATCAATCACCAAACCAGTTGTCACCATGACCGAATCCATGGAAAAACTTGCCGCAGGTGATCTTGACATCGAGATCCCGGCCCGGGATCAGACAGATGAAATCGGTAAGATGGCCAGGGCCGTTACAATTTTTCAGGAAAACGCAATTGAAAAAATCCAGCTGAAAGAAGAGCAGGAAAAGACCAAAATCAGGAATGAAAAAGAACAAAAAGAG
The DNA here is from genome assembly GCA_011389575.1 of Desulfotignum sp. Classification (GTDB taxonomy): domain Bacteria; phylum Desulfobacterota; class Desulfobacteria; order Desulfobacterales; family Desulfobacteraceae; genus Desulfotignum. The sequence goes on from JAABUB010000027.1 coordinate 32,864, forward strand.
ATGATGGAGAAAATGACGGCATCCTTTCACGCAAGCATAGGAAAGGTGATTAACGCCATTTTAATTGCAGCTGAACATTTGCAGGGATCTGCCCGCAAAATGAATGATACTGCCGATAAAACCCACCAGCAGTCATCATCTGCTGCCGCCGCTTCCAAACAGACATCCAGCAATGTTCTCAGCGTGGCTTCTGCAACAGAGCAATTAACTGCCTCAGTCGGAGAGATAAGCGAACAGGTAACCAGCTCGTCGGCAATTGCAAGAAATGCCGTTACAAAAGCACAGAAGACCAATGAAATGGTGGGAAGCCTGACCGCAGCCTCCCAGAAAATTGGTGATGTGGTCCAATTGATCACGGACATTGCAAAACAGACAAACCTTCTGGCGTTGAATGCAACCATTGAAGCCACCAGGGCCGGAGAAGCCGGCAAAGGATTTGCAGTGGTTGCAAATGAGGTGAAAGAGCTGGCCAAACAGACAACAGCAGCCACCACTGAAATCGCTGAACATATCAACGGGATACAAAGCGCTACTCAGGGGGCGGTTTCTGCAATCAACGACATTACCGGGATCATTAACAAGATCGATGAGATTTCCGCAATCATCGCCGCTGCAGTGGAGGAGCAGTCTTCTGTAACCGGCGAAATTGCGGAAAGTACAAACCAGGCAGCATCCGGCACCCAGGAGGTAACCCGGAGTATTACGGTTGTTACCCAGGCCGCCAACGAAACCGGACTTGCCGCAAGTGAAGTGCTGACGAATGCTGATGAACTGTTAAAGCAGGCCGATGTTTTGCAGGCGGAAGTCGAAAAGTTCTTATCCCAGGTAAAGCCGAGCTAAGTAAAAAAGGAACAGCATGGTTACTATTGAAGACAATGAAATTTTCAATGATTTTATTGAAGAGTCAGTGGATCACCTTGACGGTATTGAAGATGACCTGCTCAGCATAGAGGAAGCAGAAGAAAACTTTGACGAAGAGATTGTTAACAAGGTATTCAGGGCCGTACATACCATCAAGGGAGGCGCAGGTTATCTGGGGCTTAAGAATGTCGAAGCACTGGCCCATCACAGTGAAAATGTAATGGGTAAAATTCGTGCCAGAGAGCTTTTTCCATCTCCTGACATTATCTCAACCCTGCTTGATGCCATGGACACCCTGTCAACCTTGATTCACCGCCATGAAAGTTCAAATGAAATCGATATTTCCAGCAACCTGACCGCCTTGAACGCAATTTTTCTTGAAGATGCTCCTCCAGAGAATGACAATTCGGACGAGAACAATTCGGAGGAGAACCTTTCACCCCCTGCCCAGGCATCATCTGAGAGTTTTGCCACGGTTTCAACTGATGAGGAACCAGCATCTGAAGACAATCCTGTTTTGGCATCCTCATCCATGAATGATCTTTTGCGCAAAGTGGAACAATCCGAGCTGGACGCTTTGTTCAAACAGGGAAGTTTTGTTTATATTTTACAATACAACCTGTTAAAACATAGTGAAGCAAAGGAAAAATACCATGCAAAAATCATGGAAGAACTCAAAGAAACCGGAGATATTTTGGCCGCTAATATTGACGGTGACGCTTCAGCTGAAATGATTGAGAAAAAGGGTAACCTGCTCATTGTTGTCTTTGCCACCATATTGGAAAATGAGCTGATGGGAGATTTTTTTGATATTGCGCCTGATCAAATTCAGCAGATTACCCCTGAAGACCTGGAACAGGCGGCTTTGACTCCTGCAGCCGTCCCTCAGCAAAATCAATCTGTTGAAACCAGTCCGGTTTCACGTCCATCTATCCCCCCGGCAACTGCTCCTGTGAAAAAAATGGAGCAAACAAACAAGACCCTGCTGAAAGATTCTCCGGTTAAACCGGAACAAAAACCCGACAACCTGCGGGTCAATGTCAAACTGCTGGACAACCTGATGACCCTGGCCGGTGAACTTGTTTTGACCAGAAACCAGCTGATCCAGGCAACAGCGTCCCGAAAAGTCAAAGGCATTGACAACATTTCCCAACGTCTCAACCTGGTTACCTCAGAGCTTCAAGAAGCCATCATGAGTACCCGCATGCAGCCTGTAGGCAATGTCTTTCATAAATTCAAGCGCATTGTCCGGGACCTTTCCAAAAATATTGGTAAAAAAATCAATCTCATTATCGAAGGAGAAGAGGTTGAGCTGGACAAAACCATTATTGAATCCATAGGTGACCCCCTGACGCATCTGGTCAGGAACGCTGTCGACCATGGTATTGAAATGCCTGAAGAGCGTATTGCAGCCGAAAAACAGGAAACAGGTACGTTGCGCATAACAGCCTATCATGAGGGCGGTCAGGTCATGATTGCCATTGAAGATGACGGCGCCGGCATAAATATTGACCGGGTTAAGGAAAAGGTCCTGACCATGGGACTGCGCGAATCCTCTGCCCTGGATGAATTAAGCGATAAAGAAGTTGCAAATCTCATCTTTTTGCCCGGCATGTCAACAGCAAAAGAGATCACTGACATTTCCGGCCGGGGGGTCGGGATGGATGTGGTTAATACAAATATATCCAAAGTCGGCGGAACTGTCGATATTGACACGATACCTGGCAAAGGGTCGATCATTACCATTAAACTGCCCTTGACCCTGGCAATCATACCCAGTTTGATAGTTACAGTGCAAAAAGAGCGGTATGCGATTCCGCAAGTCAATATGGTAGAGCTGGTAAGAATACCTGCAGCAAAGGTCAAGGAACGGATTGAAAAAATCAATTCTGCTATTGTGATGCGCCTGAGAGGGGAGCTTTTGCCGCTGATCAAACTGACGGATGTCCTTGGCATTACAGACCGATATTATACATCTGACGACACAGGCCAGCAGTTTTTGGACAGACGGACACTCACAGAAGATCGACGGCAGGCCCAAGCCGACAAAATCGCTCCGCAGATGGACAAGGAGGAAACCCCATCCTCGGGCCAGGAAAAACGTGCCTCCACCGCAGACAGACGGACCAGCCCCATGAGCGCCTATAACGTTCTGGTGGTCTCTGTCGGCGACTACCATTATGGTTTAATTGTAGACCAGGTGCTCGACTCTGAAGAGATCGTTGTCAAACCCGTCGGGACCCACCTGCGTGACTGCGAGTGCTATGCGGGTGCATCGGTTCAGGGTGACGGCAAGGTTGCGCTTATTTTGGATATCATCGGCATCAGCAATGTCATGAACCTGCGAACCGTTTCAAAATCTGTTCGGGAACAAGCCCTTCAGAGAGCTGAGAGTAAAATGATGAAGGACACCCAGTCTTTTTTGCTCGCCTGTAATGCACCTGAAGAACAGATCGCCATTCCTTTGGACCTGATCTCAAGAATAGAATCGTGCAAGATAAAAGAGATCAAAATTACCGGGGGGCGAAAAAATATTCAATACCGCGGCGGCCCCCTCCCCCTGTTCAGTATTGACGAGGTTGCCGATGTCGGCGCACCCCATACAGACAGCCCGACCTGCTATATTATTGTCTTCTCCATAAGCGGCAAAGAGGTTGGCATTATTGTGTCGGAGATCATCGATATCATCAACGGGACCTATGTTATCGATGAAATGACCCACAAGCAGCCGGGGATTATGGGCTCAACAATTATTAACGACGAAATTACGCTGCTGGTCGATCTTTACGGGGTCGTTGACACCATTATGCCCGAATGGACAAAAGCGTTGAAGTCCAAAGTTATAGAGGATAGCCCTGCAAATATTCTGGTGGTTGAAGATTCGCCTTTCTTTCTCAACCAGGTTGTATCGTTCCTCTCCGAAATCGGTTACAAACCGCTAACAGCCACTGATGGGGTAAAAGGACTGGAGGTATTGAATCGGGAAAAAATTGATATCGTTCTGACCGATATTGAAATGCCCAATATGAATGGGCTGGAGATGGCCAGAAAGATCCGCGCTGATGAGCGGTTCAGGAACCTGCCCATTATCGCAGTCACAAGTCTGGCCGGAGATGCTGCGGAAAAAGAAGGGTTGGATGCCGGTATTAATGATTACCTGGTAAAGCTGGACCGTGAAAAAATAATTGCCTGTGTCAGAAAATATCTTGTATAAGGCAGCAGGATCCAGATTAAAATATTTTAACAGAGATAAAAAAATGATGAATGCAGCTAATGAAAACCAGGATGTGGAACTCGCCATTTTTCAAATCGGAGACATGCTCTGCGGACTTGACACACGCCACGTACAGGAAATCAACCATAATTTTGAAATCACCCCTGTTCACAGGGCCCCTGATTATGTCCAGGGCGTTATAAACCTTCGCGGTGAAATTGTCACAGTCATTGACCTGCACCAGAAATTCAGCATTCTCCCCGGTGAAGTTCAGGAAGACACCCAGGTGGTGGTTGTCCGTTATGAAGAGGAGTGTATTGCATTGCTGGTGGATAATATTTACGATGTTGTGAATGCACACCAGTTCGATATTTCCACTCCGCCGTCAAATGTTGACGGGATAAGTGGTTCATTTATCAGCTGCATCTATCGCATGGAAAAAGATCTGGTGGTTGTTCTTGACCTGGAAGAATTGCTAAAAAAGTAAAGGCACAGATGGCCGGACGTTTATTACGAGTTCTGGTGGTTGATGATTCTGTCATGTACAGGAAAGTTCTGTCAGATGTTCTTTCCAATATTCCAGGTGTGGAAGTTGTCGGGACGGCAACCGACGGCAAAGTGGCATTGGCAAAAATTCCTCAGCTGAAACCGGACATGCTGACCCTGGACTTTGACATGCCTGAACTGGACGGGCTTGAGGTCTTGGAACGTGTCAGGGAAGATCATCCTGATTTGAAGACTGTTATGGTTTCGGCCCATACAAAAGAAGGGGCTGCCATAACATTAAAAGCGCTTGAACTTGGTGCGTTGACCTTTGTCACCAAACCCGGGACGGTAAATTCACTGGAAAGCAGAACGGTTCTTCTCGATCAGTTAGCCCGAGTTGTAAAAGAGATCAGGGCCCAGATACTCCCTTTACAATATCCGGTTAACAAAGACCTGGCCATACCACACCCTTTCACCAGCA
>JAABUB010000028.1 GCA_011389575.1 Desulfotignum sp.
AGCGTCTTTGGCATTGATACATAAATTGAGCAGAATTTGATCGAACTGGGATGGGTCTATTTTAACGGGGCATGATTCTTTTGCCGGTTCCCAGACCAGTTCTATGTTTTCACCAATGAGCCGCTGTATCATTTTGAGCAGGGAGGCAATTGATTTGTTAAGGTCGAACACAACGGGCGCCACCGTCTGTTTTCGGGCAAAGGTCAGTAACTGCCGGGTGAGATTGGCGGATCGCTGGGCGGTTTCAAGGATTTTGTATATTTTTTTGCGGGATGGGTCTGCCGGGTCCATTTCGGCAATGGTAAGTTCGGCATATCCCATGATAGCTCCCAGCATGTTGTTAAAATCATGGGCTACGCCGCCGGCAAGGGTACCTACTGCCTCCATTTTCTGTGCCTGATATAGATGGGTTTGCAATCTGGCCTGCTCATTTTGCGCTTCCCGGTGTTTGGCTTCCGCCTCTCTGCGGGCTTCCCAATATTTCACAAAAGTCAAAAACATAAAAATAGCGGCAGTTGATGCCATGGGAAATGCGGTTTCAATAAAAATCCCGGTATGGAAAAAAATCTGCCGGGCAGCCAGCCACAGCCCGGCAATTGACACCAGTGCGACTGTAATTCCGGCAGGGGTGCCGGTGAAGGCCACAACCAGCGTCATTACTCCGCCCAGAGCCAGAATGGATAACATAACCAAGCCGTTGGACCAGTTTGGCACCCAGATAAAATCGCCTGTTTTAAGATTGTCGGCAATGGTTGCATGCACCTCAATTCCGGGAAAGGTCGGATCAAACGGTGTGGTTAAGGATTCTTTCAGTCCGGCCGCCGTCGTGCCGACAAACACGGTTTTCCCCTGGATCTGTTCAGGCAAGATGCGGCCTGCCATGATATCTGCAGCAGAAATGTATTCATACTGCCTTTTTGGCCCTCTGAACTTGATCAGCAAACGCCCTCTGGAATCGACCGGAATTGTCATGTCTTTGTTGTGTATGGACTGCAATGTATTGTCCGCTGTTTTTAAAACCAGATGGTCTGCTTTTTGAGCATTCAGAACAGCAGCAAAAGCCAGACTAACATAAATGTCACTGTCATGCGCGATAAGCAGGGGAAGTCGTCTCAGAACACCGCTATTGTCGGGACTGAAATTGCAGAACCCTGAAGCAGTCACCTGTTTTGAAAGGATCGGCAGATTGCACAGAACCCCTGTGCTCTGGAATATTCCGGCAACCTTTGTTTCCGTATCTGCCTGGTGTGCCAGTGAAACATTGACCGGATGGAGAATGCAGGAATCTGAGCTTTTTTCAAGCCTGTTGAAATGAAATATATTGCCTAAAACAAAAGGCCCCCTGGCCAGTGTATCTGAAAGTATCTGATCATTGTCAGCCAGTTTTTCGGGCAGCCCATCAATGGAAAGATCGAGATTCCAGGCTGTTTTCAGATCCTTGCGTATATGGTTGACAGAGGTTCTGTCAGGTTCGGAAAAAATAATGTCAATGGCTACGGTTTCAGGTGCCAGGGCCGTAATCCGGTTCAACAGCTGTGCAGTCCTGTACCGGGGCCAGGGCCATTGTCCATATTGATTCAGGCTTTTTTCATCGATATCGATAATGACAATGCTGCTGTCTGCTGAATTGTCCGGAAAGTTTTTAAGAAGTCCATCATAATTCATTACATCCAAAGATCTCAGCAGGGCGGGCTGGATAAAAAAAAGACCGGCAAAAAAGAGGGTGGATAACACGCCCGGGACAATGATATGCGAATTTTTGTATTTCCGGACAGCGGCAAATCCTTTCAGTATCCGTGTCATAATCATTTTCAGAAATCCCATCACAAGGCAAGTTATCTTATGACAACTTCCACTCGGCGGTTTTTGGGTTCAGCAACTTCATCCGGTGTTTTGACAAGCAGGTTTCCTTCACCATGGGAGGTGATCCTGATATCATTCGGGACCGCTCCGTTGGCAACCAGAATATCAAACATGGTTTTTGCCCGTTCCAGGGAAAGTCGGTAATTATACTCTTTTGTGCCCACTGTGTCGGTATGGCCCGATATGACAATGTCATGGGATTTACGTTTCAGGATGGTCTGAATGATTTGAGGGAGAAGCTTTTCCGATTTCCTTGTCAACAGATTTGAATCCGGGAGAAAATAGAGGATAAATTTTGCAGGCGGCAAGGGTTGGGCATCCAATGCATCTGAAAATACGGCAGCGATTTCATCGTGACTGAGTTTTACCGGGATCCCGGGGGCTGTTTTCTTGTTTTTTATTTGTACCGACTGATTGGCTTCCTCTAAAGTCTGTTTCCCGCCCTGGTTTGTCACCGTAAGTTTTCCGATCCGTCCGTCAGGATCCGGGACCAGGACCACGGTGCTTTTGGTTCCACAGGCACTGACTGCCAGAAAAAGGACTGAACCGATGAACAGGGAGATAATTTTTTTCATATTTCCACCTTGACAAGAAATTGGGTGCCGCGAATACCGATGGTTGCATCCGGTGTCTGGAACTCAACCGCTTCAGGTGACTGTTGTCCGATGATGCCTGAAAGATAGGACGCAGTGCCTTTGATCATTTGGATGATCATGGAAAACAGGCCTTTTTCAGGTGCAAACACATAATTACTGATGATGATTTCGGTGTCAGGACCCAGTGATAACATCGTATTGTCTTCAAAAATAATGCCAGTAGAGCTGTTTGTGCCGGTTTGCAGAATGTCCTCTGGATAAAGCCGGTCACCGATATGGGCAGGTGCCGGTGCAGCGTTGCGGACAACGGTGACCTCACCCTTGGTGTTTTTTATTGTTCCGATGGAGGATGTATCTGCTTTTGCAAAACATGGCACCAGCAGGGCTATGATCAGACAGATGACTGATATTTTCATGAGGGCCGCCTTTTTGAATATGGTTTATTTGCAATCTTTACGATACCATATCCTTTCAGCACATTTTTTACAAGTAATTCCTCTTTGGCTGACAGGGCCACCGCATGTAACCACATCCTGTTCAGCTGTTTGATATCCACTTCCTGAGGATGCCGTGCAACCGGCCCGGGATTGGCCTTTGAGGATCCTGTCACACAGCACCCTCAGACGAAAAAAGTACCTGCAAATTTTATGTTTGACAAGATTCATCGCAGAGTAGAAACTGGGTCGGGACAAAACAATGACCATGACAGATTCACAGACCAAAAAAAAAATACCCCAACCGCCTGCCGGCGGTAACACACATCCGGTGGTGCTGGTGGTGTGTCTGTGCGTGGCTGAGGTGGCCGGCATGCTGGGGGTGTTTGCCTTTCCTGCGCTGCTGCCCCATTTCATGCAGATCTGGGAGTTGTCCGGCAACCAGGCCGGGTGGATCAACGGGGTTTATTTTATCGGATACACGGCAGCGGTGCCGCTGCTTACCAGCCTCACCGACCGGATGGATGCCCGGCGGATTTATCTGGCCGGCTGCATCATCGGCATCATATCCAACCTGGGGTTTGCCTGGCTGGCCGGAGGGTTCTGGTCTGCACTCATCTTCCGTGCCTTGTGCGGCATTTCCCTGGCCGGCACCTTCGTCCCCGGGCTCAAGGCCCTCATGGACCGGTTGGCTCCGTCTGCCCAGCCCCGGAGTATCGCATTCTATACCGCCTGTTTCGGCCTGGGCATGAGCGGATCTTTTTTTGTTACTGGAAAGCTGTTTAACGGGTGGGGATGGGAAACCGCATTTGCTGCAGCCTCTGCCGGATCCGGTCTGGCACTGGTGCTGGCGGCAGCGGTACTGACACCGAGACCACCGCCGGCTTCTTCGGTCTTCATCAACCGTCATATTCTGGATTTCCGGCCGGTGTGGGAAAACCGCAATGTCCGGGCCTATATTCTGGCCTATATGTGCCACACCTGGGAGATGTTTGCGGCCCGGGCCTGGCTGGTGGCGTTCATGGCCTTCAACCTGTCCCTGCATCCCGGGTCAGAAAATCTGCTGATCCCGACCACGGTCATGGCTGTGGCCGGTATCGCCGGCATGCTGGCCAGCATTGCCGGGGCCGAACTGGCGGTGCGGTTCCCCCGAAAATTTATGGTGATGCTGATCATGGGGGTGTCCGGGCTGATGTCAGTGACCATCGGATTCAGCGCCGGGCTGGATCCTGCCTGGGTGGCGGTGCTGTGCATTGTCTACACCATCTTTTTTCAGGGGGATTCCGCCGCCATCCATGCAGGGGTCATCACTGCGGCCAGGCCTGACCTCCGGGGCGCCACCATGGCGCTGCAGTCTCTTGGCGGATTCGGTGCCGCGGCCCTGGGCACCATTGCAGCCGGGTGGGTCCTGGATCTTTCCGGCGGCGGTCATACGATTTCATCCTGGGGCATCACTTTTGCTTCTATGGGCCTGGCAGCGGCCCTGGGGGTTATTCTGGTGGCACGGATCGCCGATTGACAAAGAAATCCCGGCACAGGTTCCGACATATGGTGGTTCGTTGAGACCGTTACGCAGTATATCGAGAACCAACGAAGGCCTCTGAATCCAAAAAGTGTAAAAAACCAAAGGCCCTGACCGGCGGCAAGAGGCCTCAATCACTGGCTTGGTTTGTCCCTGAAGGAGCGGGCGTGCGCGGGAATTTTTGTTCAAACCAGTCCGCCGAGGGCCACAGTAATGGCCTCTCCGTTGACACCGCTGGATTCTTCAGATGCCAGAAAGGCGATCACCTCAGCCACCTCTGCGGGTGTCACCACCCGGCCTGCCGGGTAAAGCGCCGCTCTTTGCGCCCATACCTCATCCAGGGAGATACCCTGACGCGCAGCTTCGGCTGCAGCTGAAGCTTCTGCCATTGGCGTCCGCACCCATCCGGGCAGCACTGCATTGGATGTCACGCCATGAGGGCCGGCATCCAGGGCAATCGACCGCATCAGGCCCAGAAGGCCGTGTTTGGAGCTGGTATATGCGCTGCCGGCATATTCCGCCTTCTGTCCGGCCGTGGAACTGGTGAATACAAGCCGGCCATAACCCTGTTCAATCATGTCTTTGACAACGATTCGTGACAGATAATATGGGCCATCCAGGTTGATGCGCATGGTTTTTCGCCACAGATCCGGTTTCTGCTTCCAGATCACCCGCTCATGGGCCGAGCCGATACCATGGTTGCACACAAGGATCGATACCGGGCCCAGGCGGTCGTGTGTTTTTTTTACTGTAAGGGCACAACCTTCAGGGGTGCCCAGATCTGCTGAAACAAAGTCAACTCCCAAAGATTGCAATTCATTTTCACTGCGTGCAACCGCCATGACCCGTGCACCACGGGATGCCATCAGTTCAGCCGTCACCCGGCCGATGCCGCGCCCCGCCCCCGTTACCAGTGTCACCCGTCCTTGAACTCCTGGCATACTGCTCCTCCATTATTTTTTGGCTTCCAATTATTCACATGTCGGTTTTTTGGTCATAATGAATGGTTCAGTTGACAATCCGGCGTGTCAGGCGCTTTATGGCCATGCTTCCGAACAAGAATGTAAATATGATCATGTAAGCCAGGTTGAAAAACAATCCCGGGTCAAAACTGTTGAAAAAAAAGGCCCTTACCAGCCTTACCGCGTGCATTAACGGGAAAACTGCTGCAATCCACCGGGCAAATTCAGGCAGGTTGTCCAGGGGGAACACAATACCGGAAAAGAAAAACATGGGGGTGATCAAGCCGGTAAAAAAGAAGTTGAAGTGGTTGATGTTTTGGACAAAAGAGGTGACAAACAAAGCCAGTGCGGCAAACATCATGCCGGTGATAAACCCGATGAACGGTGTGAAGACTGCCATGCCGGATTCCACCAGGCCAAAGCCCGCAACAACGGTGAGGACAGCACCGGAAAAAAAGAACCCCTTGGTTCCGGCAAACAGGATTTCCCCTATGAACATGTCTTTGACGGTCAGGGATGCGGATATCATGCCGTCATATACTTTATCGAATTCCAGGCGGATGAACGAGCCAAAGGTACATTCATACGTGGCTGTGAACATTGCCGACGGGACAATGATCCCTGAGGCAAGAAACAGGATGTATGGTTTTCCGTCTATCAGCCCGACATAGCTCCCCAGACCCAGTCCGATTCCGGCAAGGAACATCAGCGGCTCCACAAACGGCGGAAATCCGTTGCTGATCAGATGTTTGGTATATACGCGGACATGACGGAGCCAGACACTGAATATCCGCTGAAAAAAAGAAGGCGGTCTGACCGGGCCGAGATCTGCCATTTTGTGTGCGCTATTAATTGTGTGTGTCCTATTCATGCAGTTTTCTCCCGGTGATTTTAAGGAATACATCCTCAAGATTGGATTGGCGCAATATAAAATCTCCTGCCTTGAATTGATCCGAGATCTGTTTGATTTTTTCAAAATCATCGGCATACAGCAGCATCCGGCTGTTCATGAATTCAGTGCGGACACCATCTGCGGCATTGAATGCCTTGCCGCCGGTATGGTAAAGCTCCAGAACATATGTTTCGATATGTTTGTCGATCAGAAAGGCAGGCGGGCCCTGCATGACCTTTCCCCCTTTGTTCATGATAATCAGATCATCACATATCTGAAAGGCTTCTTCCATGTAATGGGTGGTCAAAAGAATGGTCACGCCCTGTTTTTTGAGATCCCGCAGTTTGTCCCAGATCACATGACGCACCTGGGGATCCAACCCGGTGGTGGGTTCATCCAGGATCAGAAGTTTCGGGTTGTTGATCAGTGCCCGTGCAATCAGAAGCCTGCGTTTCATCCCGCCGGACAGCTGACGGATCTGGAAATCTTTTTTGTCTGAAAGCTCCATGAACGCAAGAACATTTTTTATAAAATGCCGGGCCTGTTTTGCAGGCAGGGCATAAAATTTGGAATAAATCATCAGGTTTTGAAAGACACTCAATTCCTGGTCAAGGTTGTCTTCCTGGCTCACAATACCGGTAAAAAATTTTATCTCAAGCCCACTTTTTTTCGGGTCATATCCAAAAACAGACACCTCACCGCCCCGGAAATGGTCCCGCTCGGTTTTGCCGAACAACATCTTCATCATGGTTGTCTTGCCCGCGCCATTGGGACCCAGAAATCCAAAGCAGCTTCTCCTGGGCACTTCAAAGCTCAAATCATTGACAGCGGTGAGATTACCATATGTTTTGTGAATATTTTTTGCTTTGATTGCCAGTTCTTTCATTCTCTCACCACCGGAGGTTTTATTTTTCATTTGCAGCCGCATCGATATCAAAAATTTTTTTGCCATGCACATAGTCTTTGGTGGCATATTGGGAAATTTTCTGAATTTTTGACGACAATTCTATTATCCGCTGCGTATGGTTTTTGACAAGCTGAATCAACTCAAGTCTCCGGGATGGTTCCAGATGGGTATCCCCCAGTTTTTTAATTCCGATGGACACAACCTGCAGCGGGTTGTTCAGCTCGTGGCTCACAGCGCCCGCCATTTCAAGAATGGCCCGTAATTTTTCCTTGTCCCGCTGCTCTTCTGCCATCTGCTTCTGCTGGGTGATGTCCATGAAATATCCCAGGACTGCCCGGGTTCCCTCGTGTTTCACTGCGGTAACCGTTTCCATCACCCATTTCACCCGGCCTGTGCGGTCCACCACACGGAATTCATAAGGGGTGGTCCGCTGCCCGGTCAGCATCTGTTTTGCGCTGTCCCGGACATGGGCCCTGTAATCCGGATGAACCAGGTCCAGAGAGGGCATGCCGGTCAGGGCCTCTCTGGTATACCCGGTAATTCTGCAGAATTCGGGATTCACATACCTGAAACGCCCCTGATGCACTATGTAGCTGCCGATCAAGGCACTGTTGCGGCTGTGTTCGAGTTCTTCTTCCGCCTGTTTTTTTTGTGTATTGTCCCGGATGAATCCTTCGATGGCCACTGCCCGGTTCCGGCTGTCTCTGACCACCGACCACCGGTCATGCATCCACCGGGTGGTTCCGTCAGAACCGATATAACGGTATTCAACATCACCCCGGGTTTCTCCGGCTGCCAGGGTGTGCTGCCGGGCCTCCCTGAGTTTCTGGATATCCTCCGGGTGGATGTGCCGGGCGACACTGGTGGAAGACAATACGGTCCGTCCCGCTTCCCTGCCTCCGTACAGCGCCAGGAACCGCTTGTTGAAAAAAGGGAAGGTCCCGGATTCGATATCAAACAGGTAGATGGCATCCTGGGAACGGTCTGCAAGCTGCTGAAAACTTTCCGACAATGTCCGGATAATATCCTGGTCCCTGTTTTCAGACCGGGAATTGGCGGCGCGCTCCAGCTCCCTGACCCGGGCCTCCAGTTCTTTGTATGTCGGTTTTCTGGTCATGTTGTATGCCTTTTTTTATGAATCACCGTTCCCAACCGTTACCAAAGGTTGCCGGCAGCTTTCATGATTTCAGGACTCCTCATTGATATCAATGTATCTTCTTTGAAGCAACTTTTGAATTATTTCCTCAAAAAAAATGAAAAAAAGGGTCCTTGATTTTTCATACGGTTTGAGATGCTTTGGCTGGGGGATCGGAGAAAGCCAGAATATTTTGTCACACTGGTTGAACAGTTCCGTGTTGTATTCCTCTGCTATGATGACCACCCTGCAACCTTTTTGTTTTGCCCCGGTATATACATCCTGAAAAGAGAGAAATCGTCCTGTCTCCGTAATAATCAGCAGGAGCGTTGATTTGTCCACCATATTGTTCAGGGTTATTTCATCTGAGACAGCCATGAAGGTTTTGTCCGAGCAGTTGCGGAATCTGTACTCAAAATACCGGGCACAGAGAAGTGAGGGACCATATCCGAACAGGGCAATTTTATCATGGTTGTCTATCAGGAATAACAATTCATCTATCATGGCTGCATCAAAGGTTTCGATGAACGATCTGACCCGGTTTAATTCATTTGAACCATCGATTGATTTGATATCTTTTCCATATAAAAAGTCAAGATACTGCTTGTAGTTGCTGAATCCAAGTTTTTTGACAAACTTGGATATTTTTGACACCGAACAGTGGCAGGCTGCAGCCGCCTGATTGATCCGTATGTTCGGCATTGTCTTGCTGTGGCGAATCATCTGCTCGTGTATCTGCTTTTCCAGCGGGTTAAGCGCGTCTAAATCTATGGTAAGCATAATCTTCCTTGCGGCTGCTGTTATTGAACGGTGATGTACTCTACCACGCTTTCCGGAAAGGTGTAAAGAGAAGAAATAGTGCAAGAAGGCTGTGTTTATTGCATTTTAGGGTTTTTTATGAGAAATGCTGTAATGGAAAATTTTCCATAAAATATAATTTTTTTATAAAATATTGGAAATATTTCCTTTTTTTATTGACAGCTGAATCTGGTGCCTTTAGTATTTGACCAGCCGGCAGAAAAGTGGGATCACATGATTCTTTTAAACAACATGTAACGCAGGAGGTCCAAAATTGGACAAAAACGACATTATTGAAAACCTGGGTAAAATACTGACCCCGTCGCAGGTCAATACCGACAGCGAAGACCTTTATGATGCCTCGGCAGACCGGTATAAGAAGTACGCAAAAGTCCGGCGGGTCCTGGATGTTCCCGTGCCTGCAGCGATCGTATACCCCACATCTGTTCAAGAGGTCAGCCATGTACTGGCGTTCTGCAATGAATACGGGCTCAATGTCATTCCCCGGGCCGGAAAAACCGCAACAGAAGGGGGGTTGGAAAACTGGAAGGAAAACACCATTGTTATCGATGCACGGCATCTGGACAAAGTCCTGAATATCGACTTCTATAACATGCAGGCCACTGCACAGGCGGGTGTTCCTCTTCAGGAACTGGAAGATGAATTGAGAAAACAAGGATTCACAACCGGTCACTCCCCCCAGTCGAAACCGGTGGCAAAGTTCGGGGGGCTTGTGGCCACACGGAGCATCGGTCAGTTCTCAACACTCTACGGAGGCATCGAGGACATGGTTGTCGGTTTGGAATGTGTGTTTCCCGATGGTCACATCTCCAGGATAAAGAATGTTGCCAGAAGGTCCGGCGGCCCCGATATCAGACATATTGTCATTGGAAATGAAGGCTCTCTTTGCTACATCACAGAAGTGACGGTTAAAATCTTTAGGTACTATCCTGAAAACAACCGGTTTTACGGCTATCTTGTCAAAGACATGGAAACGGGAATCAAAGTGCTGCGCGAGGTAATGGTAAACGGGTTTCGTCCTTCTGTGGCACGGACCTATTCCGAAGAGGATGCTGCCCAGCACTTTTACCATTTTCATAAAAACAGATGCGTTCTTCTGTTTATGGCCGAAGGCCCTGAAGGCATTGTCCAGGCCACCTGTCAGGCCATTGAAGCGGCTGCAGAAAAATTCAAAGACGGTATTATCGAACAGGTGGACGATGGGCTGATTGCGGACTGGTTCAACAATCTGAACTGGTCCCAGAAAGACATTGATGATGAGTTTGAGGCAATGAAGGAGAACGATTCCCACGCCGGATTTACCACAGAGATATCAGCCGACTGGGAAACCATCCCCAAAATCTACAATACCGTGATCCGGAGGATACGGCAGGAATATCCCCGTGCCCATGATCTTACCATGCTGGGTGGTCACTCTTCCCACAGCTATATCAACGGCACCAATATGTACTTTGTGTACAACTACCGTATTATGTGCGCACCTGAGGATGAAATGAGGGTGTATCACCATCCGTTGCAGAGAATCATCGTTGAAGAGACCCTTAAGCTCGGCGGCTCCATGTGTCACCACCACGGGATCGGCAAATTCAGAAATGAATGGACCATGGCAGAACACGGCACTGCCTACTATATGCTGGAAAAGCTCAAACAGGCGTTTGATCCAAAGGGAATCATGAATTTTGGCACCATCTATCCCCGGGAAGAGGGGGCGAAATACCAGAAATAACCTCCTGCCGGGCTTGGTCATAACATGGGCCATTGGTCACGATTGGCGGGCCATGTTATGACCAAGCCCCTCCCGCTCAAGGCTGTCTCAGGAGTGTTGGGGTGTAAGGAACAATGAAAAGGGATGTGAAAGAACCAGAGGGTAACCGATTGGCATGAAGATTATCTGTGTTGTCAAAATTGTTCCTGATGTGGACAGCATTGTCTGTGATGTTGAAAACAACATTTTGACCGGCAACGCTGCCAGGATGATGCTGAACCCGGATGATGCCTGCGCACTGGCCTTTGCCCTTGGGGTAAAGGCAGGCGATCCAGACTGCTTTGTTGAGGTCGTCAGCATGGGACCCATGTCTGTACGTCCCCACATGGAAGACCTGCTGCGGCTTGCCGTGGACAGGGGAACCCTGATTTCCGATCCCATGTTTGAGGGCAGCGACACCCTGGTAACCAGTGCGGTTCTGGGAAGGTATATCGCCACCCGTCCATTTGACTGCCTGCTGACCGGAAGCCATTCACTGGACGGCGGTACCGCCCATGTGCCGGTGCAGCTGGCCGAAACCCTTGGGCTGGATCAAATGCTGGGGATTATCCGCATCGACCCGCATCAGTTCGACAGCACACGGGCTGTGTTTGAGGTTGAGGATGAGAAGACCGTCACCACCTATGAAATGGAGATGCCCTGCGTATTGAGTGTCACCCGGCAGAGCGGTTATAAACTGCCCTATGTCTCATTATCGGACATGCGGCGGGATGTTTCAGATGAACTGGTCATCATCACCAACCAGGATCTTGGCTTTTCTGAAACAGAGGTCGGCCCCACCGGATCACGCACAAAAGTTGTGAACCGCTATCCCAAAACATATGCAAAAAAAGACAGGCATATAGTGGGAAATGATGAAGAAGGCATCTCATACGTTTTCAATTTTTTAAAACAAAAAGGTTTTTTGTAATATGAAGAAAACCTGCATTTTCCAGGATACTGAAAAGACAGAAAATACCACAGACCTTCTGGAAGTGGCCGAACGTATTTACGGCCAGGGACAGTTTGAATCCCATGCGGTTCTTCTGGCGGATTCATTCGATCCTCTCATGGGGTCTTTTCATCATATCATCCGTGTGGCCAAGGGGCTTGTGGACTGTTATGATCCCCAGGGAATATGTGATATCCTGGAAAACCTGCACAAAAAAAACAGGTTTGACAGTATCCTGATTCCCGGTACCAGTCTGGGAGAGATGATTGCCCCGCGCCTGGCGAAAAGGTTGCAAACAGGACTTGTGGCCGGCGTGACAGATATTAAAAGGGCGGGAGACCATACTGAAATCATCCGTCCTGCCTTTTCAGGAAAAATCCTTGAGGGTGTTCTTCATACAGGCAATGGTCCCGTGATGATGAGCATCAGACCCAACGCCTTTGAATACAAGCCAGGAGATCCTTTGCAGACGGTTGTTTCCGCGTATACCGAACCTGTAAGTTCCCCCAGTGCGGTAACACGCCTCCATGTCAAGGAAAACCGGCAGACCTGTGATATCCGGGACAGTGAGGTGCTTATTGCCGGCGGGGGCGGGGTGAAAGAGAGTTTTTCGGAACTGTACCGCCTGGCCGACGCTTTGAAGGGAACGGTTGCAGCCAGCCGGAAACTGGTCGATCAGGGGATCGCACCAAGAAGTATACAGGTCGGGCAATCCGGGAAAACGGTCTCTCCTAAGTTATATATGGCCTTGGGGATACACGGAAGCATGCAGCATATGGCAGGGTTACGGCATATTGCATCACTCATTTCGATAAATACAGCGGTCAATGCCCCTATTTGCAGTCTGTCGGATATTGTTGTGCACGGAGATGCCCGGGAATTCATAGACAGGCTGATGAAGAAAATTGCGCTCTACAGATCTTAAGGAAAAGAGGAGTTGACATGAATATTACCGATTTTACCATGGACTTTTTTTCGCTGAAAGGAAAAAATGCCATTGTTACAGGCGGGAACAGCGGGTTGGGACAGGCCTTTTCCGTTGCCCTGGCCAAGGCGGGAGCAAATGTGATGGCCGTCAGTATGATGGATGATGATGCGCAAACCCGGCAGTGGATTGAAGACTGCGGTGCAGCCTATGAATATGTCTACGCTGACATCACCTCAGACGGCGCATGTAAAAGGGTGGTGGATGCCTGTGTGACCACCTGGGGGAGCATCGACATCCTGGTGAACTGTGCCGGTATCTGTATCAATATGGAAGACGTGACAAAATTTACCAGAAAAGAGTGGGATAAAATGGTGTCCGTCAACCTGACAGCAGCGTTTGAGATGACCCATGAAGCATGCAAGCATATGATTAACCAGCAGCGCGGCAAGGTGGTGAATATCGCTTCTCTCTATTCTTTTTTGGGCGGGCAGTGGTCTCCTGCCTATGCTGCCACCAAGCACGGTATTGTCGGTTTAACCAAATCCATGTGCGATGAGCTGGCGCAATTCAATGTCCAGGTGAACGCCATTGCCCCGGGATACTTTGCCACCGCGCTGACACAAAAAACCCGGTGTGACCCCATACGCAATGCACAGATTCTCTCCCATATTCCTGCCAATCGCTGGGGCTGGACTGCCGATCTCATGGGGGCCTGCGTATTTCTTTCCAGTGATGCTTCCAATTATGTGAACGGCACGGTTTTAACCGTGGATGGCGGATATTTGATGCGGTAGCGCTCCCGCCGGGTCAATGCCCTGCACCAAACCAACCAGTACCTCAGATGAGTTGCTGTGAAGAATAAAGAAGGTGGTTGCCTTCTGTAAAGGAATGTAAGATGGAAAAATATATAATAGCAATTGACGGCGGCACCCAGAGCACCAAACTGGCCCTATTTGATACAGCCGGCCATGAAATCTGTTCAGAAACGGTTCACCTCCGGCCCATTGATTTTTATGGTGATTCCCGGGCGGAACATCCTGGCGATGATCTGTGGGAAAGCCTGAAAAGAGCCTGTCATGGTATGTTTGAAAAATTTACAAAAGATAAAAACAACATCATCGGTGTGGGCCTGTGCTCCATACGGTGCTGCCGGGCATTGATCAAGGCGGACGGTAATCTGGCATCTCCCGTGCAAAGCTGGATGGACCTTCGCCTGGCAAGTCCTTATCAGCATGAAGATGATGCGGTGCAATATGTGACCACCAGCACCGGATATCTGACATACCGGCTGACCGGGGAAACAAGGGATACCAGATCCAATTACGTGGGACCATGGCCAATGGACCCCGACATCCTGGAGTGGTATGAAAACGGTGAACAATTTGATGCATATATAACCCCCCGGGAAATGTTGTTTGAACTGGTTGATCCGGCATCGGTGCTGGGAAACATCACAGATGAGGCCAGTAATGCCACGGGGATCCCCGCCGGCATACCCGTGGTGTCCACGGCAAATGACAAGGCCGTGGAAGGACTGGGTGCAGGTCTGGTCAACGACGGCACCGTTCTTGTATCACTGGGCACCTACATAACATCCATGATGGTGGGAACAACGTCCAGTACCGATGCCGTCAACTACTGGAGCAATCCGGGGGCCGTGCCCGGAGAATTGCTCTATGAGAGCAGCGGGATCCGCAGAGGGATGGCCACTGTCACATGGATCAAAGAACTGCTTGGTTCGGACATCATTGCGGCAGCAGATAAAATGAATCTTTCCCCCGAAGCTTATATGAATGTCGTGGCAGCGGATGTCCCTGTGGGATGTGACGGGCTTTATACGGTTCTCAACTGGTTGCCCCATCCGGCACGTCTTCATGAACGGGGAATGATGATCGGCTTTAACAGCACGCACAAAGGACCACATATGTTCCGCTCGGTTCTGGAGGGCATTGCCATGACCATGAACAATAATGCCCGGGCCATGTGTGACGAAATAGGGGTGCCGCTCACCAATATTGTGGTCAGCGGCGGCGGTTCAAACGGAGAGCTGTTCATGCAGATCTTTGCCGATGTCTTCGGGGTTCCGGCCCATCGGAATGTGGTCAACGGTTCCGCCAGCATGGGGGCGGCCATTTGTACGGCCCTGGCTCTGGGCATATACAAGAACAGGCAGGCGGCCATTGACAGTATGGTGCGCCGGAGGGACACATTTCTGCCCGTCAAGGAGAATGCAGCACGCTATGACAGGATCAACACAGAGGTCTATCAGCATATAGTTCCGGCCACCGACGATCTGTTACAAAAGTCACATCGGATTTTTACGGTGTAGGCAGTTGAATGATCATCCGGACAGGTTGATTTCAGATAATGTTGTTTTACCTGTCTGGCAAGGCCCGGTCAGCAGGATAATTTTTTTGCCCGGGTCCTCTTGAATATATGGGATGATATATCGATCCATAAAGATCATTCCGGCATGAATTCCGAAATAGTCACGACTTTTTCGGAATTTGGTTCGAAAAAGTCATCATCCTTGCCGGTTCAGCATGTCAGGTGAAAACAGGCGGCCACGCCCTTTGAGGCACCTGCAAGTGAATTGAATTTTTCGGCTGCCCGCTTTGAGGACATGACCATGGCGGTTACTCCTTTTTCCTGCAGATCGGCAACCAGTGTGGCATGGGGTTTCATAAGACCCGGTTTTCCGGTGCCGATCACAAGGATCTTTGCATGACTGTCAAGCACCGCGTCAAGATCAGATAACGCCAGCCGGTGGCCGGATTTTCTCTGCCATGGGCTCAGAACCGTGCCATCCGGCAGGATAATGAGATCTTTGCGAAACGTTTTCCCGTTGATTGTCATTTTGCCGAATGAATATGAGTCTATCATGAGCTTTCCTTCCGCTTGTCCGCATCATTGGTGATTAATTGATCCCGGTAGATACCGGGGGTTGAGCCGTCAATGGGCATGGCGCCGGCAGTATGGACAAAAAATTCTGTCGGACCTGCGCCGCCAATGACAGCGTAGGCGTATCCCTGAGCCGCCATGGCATGCAGGCATGAAAGTAACAATGCCTTGCCGATGCCGCTGCCGCGTTTTTCTGTGTCCACGCCTGTCGGTCCGAAGAAATTCCGGCAGGTGCTGTCATGGCAGGCAAATCCAACGATCTTTCCCGCCTCGGTGGCGATAAAACAGGAGACCGGATGATTACTGAAACCAACATCACACTCACCGGCCCAGCCCTTGCTGAACATTTTTTCCACCCATTCAACGACAGCGTACTTCTCATAAGGCATGGCACGGCGAATCACAATGCCGCGGGCGGCAAGTCGTTTCACCAGAGATGCCACCCCGGGCAGATCATATAACCGGACAAGCAGATCAGGCATATTGTCTTGTTCTCCTTTGTTTCTGAATTGTGTCCAGACGCTTACTGCTCTCCAAACCGATCAGAGGTTCAAGCCCCTTTGGGACAAGCGCTGTTTTTGCGTTTTTCATGCAGAATCTCGACAATGGGAAGTTCCCATGATGCCTTTTTTTCAAAGTTGCCCTCATAGTCTTCGCCATCTGTTTTCTGCCGTCTTATGATGCCCGGTACCCGGGCCTGCAAAATGGTTTGTATCTGGTCATGCCATTTTGACTTTCCTTTGTTTGAAAGTCGTGCAATGAAGTGGTGATGCCTGTTTTCAATATAAATGTGATTGTTTTTTTCACTTTTTGTTCGAAAGATCGGGATTGGAGAATTTTCATTGCCGGTTATCCAAATTTATATTCAGAGGATTCTCCCTGTTCCAATTCTGCGATACCAATAAGAATATTTTTTATCAGGCTGTAGGTTAAATCAGGGTTTTCCTCAGCACATTTTCCAATTCGCGCCCAATGTTCAATCTGTCCAGTTAATGAACGTTTATCGATCTTGCTGAGCATTCTTTCGTGATTCATCAGGCTGAATCCTGTTGTTCGATATCGTCATCAATATCCTGAAAGTCTCCATGCCAGATGTCAAATTCCTCCCCCACCTTCCATCTTTCAACATCAGGTCGAGCATCAAGCCATGCTGTAATTTTATCGAGTTTGGTATCCGGGTCGTCAGAACGACGGCCAAGCTCCACCACTACGTCCAGTTTGTCTTCTTTACCGCCTCCACCACAATAGCATCCATTTGATTCAATGGCCTCCTCGATGAAGTCGTCAAGGAACTCATCGAATCCCTCCTTCCGGTTTCGCATAATGACGAGCTGTCTTCCCCATTCCGTGAATTCACCCAGATGCTTTTTTTTACGCAGCCTTTTCTTCATCTTTTTTTCCAAACATTCTATTTTGAATATTCCAAGCATTCACATCATTATGTGATATGTTTTGCTCTCACTCTTTTCCCTATCATATCTTGGCACATCCATTACCTTCGGTGATATTTTATCACATTATTCTTCCCGTGACGACGGATCTGTCCCCTTGTCCTTGTCTCTCACTTCTTTATGATAAATGTCTGCAATATCTACTGCCCTCATTGGTAAATCTGGTTGAAACATGGGTATTGGTAGAAATTTAAAGCGGCTTGATTTATGCAGCAGATCAATTGTTCCCTTTGTGGGTTTATCCTCTATAATTCCTTCTCTGAGATACTTGTTTAATGTATCATAGAAAAATCCCAGAACATCTTCATCTGTTTTTCCTGTGAGACCATCTTCAGGTGGCTTGACCAAAAATTTTTCAGGAATATCAAGGTATCTACCCACTTGTATCACTTCATCTGTAGTTAGCATTGCTATAGGAGCAAAGGCTCCAGTTGTGTCACCATAGGTTGTTACATAGCCTACCCAATCTTCAGATAGGTTGCTGGTATTTATTACTCTGCTTCCGCCAATAGATTGAGAAATGGCATAGAGTAAAGTCATTCGTACCCGTGGGGGCAGATTTAGTTTTGTCTGTTTCGAAACCGATGGGATAAGCTCGTCCCTGATTATTTCCAAGGAATCCAAAAAAGCTTGTGTCATTGGGTTGATTGGTACAGTTGCGTGTGATATGTCAAGAAATCTACATATTTCATAAGCATAATCAATATCTTTTTGTATACCATCAGGCATGAGTACGCCAATAACGTTTTCTTTTCCCAGAGCCTTTACACATAAAGCTGCGACGATCGAGCTGTCTTTACCACCTGAAATTCCAATAACAGCTTTAGAACCTCCAGCAGCTTTCATCATTTCTCTAATCCATTCAATAAGTTTTTGGATCATAGTCTCTATCTTGTCTTTTTGTAATTCCATGTCTAGTTCCTCACTTTCATATTTAAACTTTTCATGATATCAAGTGCTTTTTCATGCAAAACTGGATCCGAACTCAGACATAACCTTTTATTTATAATGATCTCAGAAGATGGAAACATGTTTCTAAATATCACAGCATTAGATAAAACACATACATTGGTTTCTACCCCGACCATCTCAATTTCTCTAACATATTTTCTATTATCTTCATATTTGTTTTTAAATTCTTCAGCAATTTTAGGATCTATAGCATGATGCGTTTTTTGCATTGGTAAATGTTTTTCTAAATTTTTCTTTAGTGGATGATAGACTTCCTGGCCCCATTTTATTTCTTCATCCTTTCGATTATCTTCTATCATCTTTTCATGTATATTTAGTGTGTAGACAATTAAGTCCTGTTTTTGTTCATATTCTTTGATTTTTTTTAAAATACCGTTGGCAAGGCCATCAGCACCTTTTACTGCCATAATACCTTTTTCTTGATCAAGAAAGTCATTCTGCATATCAACTATTACTAGCATAGATCCTCCAATTAGTCAGGGACAGGGGAACAGGCACATTGTCCCACAACTCCCAAGCTGATTTTCAGGTGCCAAAGAAAAAAATGGGTCATCATGCATGTGAGGATAGGAGGACATCATCCCATGTACTTTCGCGCTTCATAATGATCCATGCCTGGTTCAGTTCTGGCCTTTTCTTCTACTTAATCATCTGAGAAGTCAAAATCAGGGTAATATTTTGTTGCGCATTCTTTACAAAGACAGTGGCTGAATTCTGCTCCTGAATGCTCGTGGATGTATGCTTCGATTTGATTCCAGTATCCCTCATCATCCCTGATTTTTTTGCAGTGCATACAAATTGGCAGGATACCTTTGAGAGTTTTCACTTCTGAAAGGGAATGCCGAAGCCGAATCATACTGCTGCTTTCTATACTTCAGAAATTTTTCATTTTCTTTCAAGTGGAATTGCTTCAACTCAAGTTCATGGAGTTTTTTTTCTAATTCTTCATAGGTTGGCTTTACCGACATAATGATCACATGAAACAGTTATACTGAATGTTTAAAAAACTTGTATTATCATTCCTTATTGCAACAACCATAGCATGTTTTTGATTATATTCGGTATAATGAAAGTTTTCAAGCCATGAATTTTCAGCCACTGGATTATCTTTGAATTTCATCTGATAAGGAACATGAGGAAAACCCTGTAATCCCCGGCTGCTCCCCGCTGGGGCAGGAGTGATTCTTTATCCCGTTCCGTTATGGGGCGTACTTTGTATTAAAATACAGGTATTCCTGCATTTACAATCTCACGCTCCCACAATAAAATTACTGTTACAGGAATTGGAGGGATATTAATCCCCAAAGAAAAAAAAGGAGAATACCTATGCCGAAAATCCCGGACATAAAAAGAGAAGAAGTCAATTTCGAAACCGTCAAATTTTTTGTCTGCCCTTGTTCGAGTTGCGGTCAGAAACAGGAGATCTTCTCCGATGAAATCGATAAACCTCATTTCTGTAAAAAATGCGGGGAGCAGTTGGATTTTACCCAATGCAATTTTGAAGTTCCCGAAACCCGGAATTATGAGGAAAAATCATGATGAAACCTATAACGTATTATCCTTTTGGCCGTTTTTATTTCGTTTTTCCGGCTGTTTTTTTTTCGGCAGCGTCACAGCCCAGAAGAACAACCGCCTTCGGGTCCTTTACAACTAGTTTGGGAATCAGAAATTTTAAAAACCAGAACAGTTTTTCCCATATTACAATTTCATAGGGCATGATCGTTGCCATCTTAATGAATTAAGTACCTGAAATAAAAAGAAAACAAATATTTGTTGGTACGAATTCGACAAGATGTTCGGGGGGAAAAGGATTGTCAATTTCCTGCCAGGCAATTGCAAACGCTTCAGCAAAGGTGTCCATGTGCACATGATCCGGAATGCCTGCACAGGCTGCGAGCATGGCGGCGCATAAAATCGAAATGACTGTTCTCATTTGAAAAGCACATCTGTCACGTTCGCTACAAAAAATGGAAAATAGTGATCCGTGCCAAAATGGTTCCCCGCTTCCACGTGCGTGGGCAGGCGGAATCCGGTGAATGACTGAAATTCGGAGAGATACCCTCCGAACGGTTGCAGCCGGTGCTGCTTTTCAGGATTGGCATTGCTCCAACGGTCAAAGCAAACCCGGGTCGGCTGACCATCCGGAGCCACAGTAATATCCACAGACTGTACTAGATTCTGATGTCTTACAGTAAGCCGGGCGCAGTCCGTATCCACCTGCTCCCATGCAACACCGGGGCCGGGCAATACCGCAGCAGGTGTCCAGAACACAGCTTCGGCCACATAACGTCCAAAAGCCGAACGCGCATGATTCGGGTCCCCGCCCATGCGTACCACGGGCAGCAGTCCCATCAGCCAGAACCGTGTCCAGGACTCGCTGTCCGAACCTGAAATCGTCATAAAACCGCGGCGCGCCCGCATTTTCCAGATAAATCCGGCAGGCATGGCCAGGATTTGCGTTGCCGTCATGGGGAGATAGCCGGGCTTGGCCCTGCTTCCCATTCCAAACCGCCCTGACATGCTGATTTTGGCTGCCCGGTAAAGCGGTGTGCCCGGCTCGATGGTGTAGAGAAAATACCGGCGAGCGGGTTCCGGCAGATCAGCGGTCATTCCGGGATCGAAGCATGCCGGCTGCACGGGCTGCATAAACATAAGCCGATGCATGACCTCACGATCAGCCCGATGATCAAGAAACCGCCAGGCAGAAAGCACCAGCCCGGCAAAAACAATTATCAACAGAAAAGTTGTCAGCATCATCCAGGTTCTTTATAAATTATTGTAAATTATGTCGGAGATTTGCGGATTCATTTGGAAATTTCAAATTTGTCCAATAAGGTAATTTTACGGTTTTGTTCAGCTTTAGTCGAATAGCAGTTTTTGGATAGTGGTATTCATTATTTTTCAAGGCCGTGAATACTCCCGCAGTGGATATCATGAAGTCTGCCAAAACTCAACGTTTTTGCAATCCTTGATTTTCTAAAACCTCAACCATGCTTGCCCTAGCGTTCAGAGCTCCAAAATTCAACCAAAATTTCAATATCCTTGCATATGGAAGCTATGCGGCACAAAAAATTAGCATGAAATTTACCATTCGGATCTGCTAATTTTTCTGAGAGAAATCAGAGAGCCCGGCGTGTTGGCATTCAAAAAGGCTTCCGATGCCTGCGGGCCATTGGGTATCTGGCTGAGGGGAGCGGAGATGATGCATCCGATCTGGTTGTTTTTTTATAGTTGACGGTGCCCCGCAGGATCAGTCCAGGTGGTATTCGATGTCATCAAAGATATCTTCCAGAGTGTAGAGCAGTTTGTCCGCCTGGGCCAGGTTCCGGTCGGCAATGTTTTCCTCGATGGCTTGAAATGTCTGGGTCAGTTGTTGTTTGTGATCGAGCAGCACCTGCCGCAGCGGTGTGCCGTCGTACTGGTAAAGAAGCATGTCGATCTGGCCGGCCAGTTCGTACAGGGAAGGGTTTTTTTCCACCAGGCCGGGATCCTGGTATCCCAGGTGCCGAACCAGCCGGGGATAGGTTTTTTCAAAGCTTTTTTTGTAAAACGGCCGGATGGTCACGGTTATCTGCATATGTTTGCTCATGGGTTCTCTCCTTGTATTAGGGGGGTATGGCTCCGCCTTTTCAGTTACAGTGTTGCAGACCGATGGGTGAGGCACAGCTTTATCCTTTTATAGTAAAGGCACAGCCGAAATACAATAGGGGAAAATCTCTGAAATTATTTTCTGTGCACCATCTTTTCAGCAATTTGGCCCTCCTTTTTTTCAGCTTCCGTGTATAGACCTCCTTGTGCATAGTGAGGATTAGTATCCTGTAATATGCCGTCCGGTCAAAAAATCCTGTCAGGACAGCATGTTACAGTTCTTGTCGTCAAATTTTTTAAGATCAGGTGTCTGGTGCATCTTCCAGACCAAGTGCCAGGGCATCACTCAGATTCAGTTCCAGCATTTTTATACTGGCTGAAATCCGCTTGACATTTCTTTGCAATGCCGGAAAATCCACAGTCTGATCCTCTAAATATCCGGTTGTTTTTCTGAGGGCCGCAATCTTTTCATTGATGGCGGTCAATGAATGCCGGTCCTTGATATCGTGCATGTCTGTATGTTCCTTTCTCCCATAGATTTCGCCTGCCTGGTTACAATCATCCGGATTGTTGCCATTCAAATGGTTCATGTCTTGTTTTGTTTGCGCAGATCCTTGAACCGCCTGGCCTTGAGTTTGTATCTGGGCAGGCTGCCGTATTCAAAAAACTGTATGTCATAGCCCAGGTTGGTTTTTAACCGGAGTTGATCCCGCAGCCCGGGTTCCACCTGTGATCGATCCACCCCGGTTTGCAGTTCCACCTTCAAGGTGATGTGATCCACATCACCGGGTCTTTCCACCACCAGTTCATACTCGTCTCCCAGCCCGTCAAAGGAGCGCACCACCGCCTCCACCGCAGCCGGGCTCAGCAGTACGCCTTTGACCTTGGTCATGTCATCGGCCCGGCCGATGACACCGCCTTTGATCACCCGAAAGGTCCTGCCGCACACACAGGGATCCGGGTCCCACTGGATCACATCCTTGGAATCAAACCGGATGCAGGGCTGGGCCATGCGGTCCAGGGCTGTGATGACCATTTTTCCTTTTTTCCCGGGTTCGGTAATGGGTTCTCCGGTTTCCAGGTCCTCGATCTCCACCAGAAACATGGCCTCATTTACATGCATGCCAAAGGGCTGATGCCGGCATTCATAGGACCAGGCCCCGATCTCCGTGGCACCGGAATGGTCATATGCCTTTGCGCCGAACGCTTCTTCCATGCGCTTTTTGGTGGCAGGAATGCCTGCGCCGGGTTCGCCTGCACAGGTGATTTTGTTGATGGAAAGACGCCGGCTGCTTCATGATTTTTGCTGCAAAACTTTGATTGGTTCATGTGTCTGGTAAATATGTGGTCACGTTATTCAAAATCCATATGCCAGCCCGCACCGGCAAAGGCGAACCGGTCTTTAAACCGGTGAAAGAGCTGTGCTGCAGCTTGGTTGCCTGTGCAGTGGGACACGGCAATGGTGTTGACCTGGAACCGGTCAAAGGCATCCATGGCCTGGTCCAGCTGGGACGGGTCATTGGCAAATCCCAGGTGGGTGCCGCCGATGACGGCATGAAATCTTTGATGGCCGGATTTTTGGGCAAAATGTTCCATGATGTTGACAATGCCGGAGTGGGCGCATCCGGTGAGGATCACCGGGCCGGAAGGCGTTTCGATGAGCAGGCTGGCATCATCGGAGAACGGGTCGGGAGCAAATCCGTCCGGAGTCTGGATCACCAGGCGGTCATCTGACGGTTCAAATGACCAGGTCCGGGGCACCTGGCCGGAAAAGAAAACACCCGGGGCAATTTCGGTGAAGCTGCTGTGAAATTCGAACCGGGCATTGCGTGTCTCTTCCAGGCTGGATTGAGAAAAAGGGATGCCGATGTAAGCCGGGTCCTGATCTCTGGGTACCAGGTATTTGCCGGCAAACAGATCCGGGTGGGCATGGACGGGCAGGGGATGCTCCCGGGCCGGGATCTGCATAAGCCCGCCGGTATGGTCGAAATGGCCGTGGCTGATCACCACGCCGTCCAGGGCGGACAGATCGATTTTCAGAGCTTTGGCATTGTGGGCCAGGCCCAGTCCCTGGCCTGTGTCCATGAGCAGGCAGGTGTCCGGGGTTTTCACCAGGGCGGCAAATCCGTGTTCGCCCATGATATCTCTGGCCAGGTGGGCCCGATTTTCACAGATGACGGTGATGCGGGTATGGATCATGGGGTCACCTGTCTTGGTTCGGTCTGAAACGAAGTGATATAGGCCTGGTTGTCCTGTTCAAAAAACACCACTCCATCCAGGTAGCCTATATCCCCGGCTTTTTCGTGAGGCAGGTCCAGGGCAAATTCCTTGAGCGGGAAGATGTTCCAGTCGTGGGATACACAGACGGCAATTTCATTGTCGCCAAGATCTTCGATACGGTCCAGCATGAACCGGGTCAGGGCGGCTGTTGTGGTCTTTGGATCTTCCATGACAGCTTCATCGAGTTTGTTGTCGAACCAGTTGCGGATATAGGTGTGGGTGCCCTGTTCTTTAAGCAGGTTCAAAGCTTTTTCAATATCTTTGATATAAAACGGGGCCAGCATTTTCTGGGGCTGGTTGTGGAATATGTGTATGCCGTGCCGCCGGGTAAAGCCCTTGTCAATGAGATAGGCGGTTTCAATGCACCGGCCAAAGGGCGAAGAATACAGTCGGGGCAGGGGGGAGGACATCAGATTCTGCCCCATTTCCAGAGCATATTCCATGCCGGCCGGGGTTAGTCCCATGAAGGGTTCGGTTCCCGGCGCAGTTGAATAAAATCGTTCAGAATGGCGGATAATGGCGGCAATCTTTGTGATCCCCTGGTGTAAAAGCTGCTGTATGACAGTGATGGTCTGGTCAGATCTGACTGGGTATTCTCGGTTCATGACTGGGTGTGAAATCTCCTGAATTTCTGGGAAAAAAGGTTATTTTTATGGCAATTTCATACGCTATGCCAGGGGGAAGTGTCAACTGCAAGTTTTTTGTATTCATTCACTGGTTTTATTTTTTTGAATAGCCCCATCGTTTAAACAGGTTATGGGAAATGTCCATGTAATCCAGAATTTTTCCCACGGACTGGTTGATGATGTCATCAAGGGTTTGGGGGCGATGGTAAAACGCAGGCATCGGAGGCGCTATGTGGGCGCCCATCTCCGCTGCCCGGGTAAGCAGCCTCAGGTGGCCTGTATGCAATGGTGTTTCCCTGAACATCACGGCCAGTTTGCGCTTTTCTTTGAGCTGGACATCTGCAGCCCTGATCAGAAGGTTTTCAGTATAAGAATTGGCAATGCCTGAAAGTGTTTTCACCGTACACGGCGCAATCACCATTCCTGTTGTTTGAAAAGACCCGCTGGCAAGAGATGCGGCAATGTCGTCATTGGCATAAGTGACATCAGCCATGGAAAGCACAGCATCCACATGATAATCGGTTTCAAAGGTGATATTGCGCTTTGCCGCCTCTGAAATTACCACATGGGTTTCAATTTCAGCATGCTGCAGAATTTCAAGCAGCCTGATTCCGTAAATCACACCGCTTGCGCCTGTTATTCCTACTATTATGCGGTTTGTCATTGTGTCTCCATATTGCTTTATGAAAAGCATCATTTTTTCAGTTTTCCGGCAAAATGTCCAATAAAAAAGGATGGTATTATGGATTGACAAAAACCATGTCCATTCATATAAGTTTGTGGATATGCTGCTCTCAGAAAAGATAAGGGTCCTTATTCATGAAACACGGGTGATGACACTGGCGGTTTCACACCGGGATGTACCCTGGTCATCTCCGGTATATTTTGTGTTTTATGATAACGGGTTTTATTTTTTTTCCAATGACGCTTCCGCACATATACAAAATGCTGAAGACAAAAAAACAGTGTCAGTATCGATTTTTCAGGATTCAGACATCATGGATATGATTTTTGGACTGCAGATGTCCGGGAAGGTTGAAAAAGTGTCAAAAACGGGTCTCTATCTCAAAGTTGTAAAAAAATATGTCAATAAATTTGATTTTTTGTATAAAATATTCGGTCCTGAAGTGATCCGGAACCGCAACTTTTTTTTTGAAAAGTTTACATCCTCTCTGTATTGTTTTTATCCTGATAAAATTCTGGTGTCTGACAATAGCCGAACAACAACCGCCAGGAACAAGGAACTGGAACCGGATGTCTTCCGGAAAATATATTTGGGTTGAATTGATTTCACCGGCCATGCTATTAGGTGCTGTTAACGCAAGTTTATGTAATGTGCAAAAGGGGGATGGATGGTTAAGCAGATCAGCCTTATCGGCGTGCCCATGGATTTTGGCCAGGACCTGCGGGGGGTGGACATGGGTCCGGCCGCTGTCCGCTACACCGGGCTGATTTCCCGGCTCCGGAAGCTGGGCCACACCGTCAGGGACCGGGGGGATATCAGCATCCCCATCCGGGATGATGCTGTGCAGGAGCCGGTGCAGGAGAAAAAATACCTGGAAGAGATCACCCGGATATGTGAATCCATATATACGTTGGGACATCAGGTGGTCAAAGAAGGGGATTTTCCATTGTTTGTGGGGGGGGATCATTCCATTGCCGTGGGAACAGTGGCCGCGGTGACAAAGGAAGATGAGCCCATGGGCCTGATCTGGATCGATGCCCACGGGGATATCAACACCCCTGACACCTCGCCTTCAGGCAATATCCACGGCATGCCCCTGGCCATTCTCATGGGAGAGGGCCACAAAGCGCTTGTGAACGTGGGCCGGCCAGGCCCGAAAATTCAGCCGGAAAATGTGGTCATGATCGGACTGCGGGACCTGGACCCGGTGGAAAAAAAGCGGTTGAAACATTCCGGTATCACCATTTTTACCATGCGGGACATTGATGAGCAGGGAATTTCCTCTGTGGCCAACAAAGCCATCATGAAATTTGCCCATCTCAAGCGCATTCATCTTACCGTGGACATGGATGCCCTGGATCCGGTGGAAGCGCCCGGGGTAGGCACCCCGGTGCCCGGCGGCATCACCTACAGAGAAGCCCATCTGCTCATGGAAATCCTGGCAGATTCCCAAAAAGTGACATCCATGGACCTGGTGGAGATCAACCCTATTCTGGATGTGGCCAACAAAACTGCCGGACTGGCTGTGGAACTGACCCTGTCTGCCCTGGGAAAAAGTATTTTGTGAGCCTTGCCGAGTATCTTTCTTCGTTAAAAGCCTATAAAGGATTTGCCGGGGACATTGTCTGCCACAGGACCCTGGATCCGGTGCCTGCAAGGTTTGCAAAGAACCGGCCGGATTTCATCCATGACCTGACCCCGCTGATGGATGAGCTGGGTATCCCGCGGTTGTTTGTCCACCAGAAAGCGGCCATGGACAAAATCCTGGCCCGCACCCACACCGTGATCGCCACCCCCACCGCATCGGGCAAAAGCCTGATCTATAACCTGCCCGTGGTGGACCAGCTTTTGTCCGATCCCGCATCAAAGGCCTTATACCTGTTTCCCTTAAAGGCCCTGGCCCGGGACCAGCTGGACACGGTACAGGACCTGCTCACCCGGGCCAAAGCCCTGGATCCTGCATTGCCGGTTCTGCGGGCAGCAGTCTATGACGGGGATGTGTCTGCCCATTACAAGGCCAAGATCCGCAGGGACCCGCCCCATGTTCTGCTCACCAACCCGGAAATGCTGCACCTGGCCATGCTGGCCCACCACCATCTGTGGGAGGATTATTTCAGGCACCTCACCCATGTGGTCATTGACGAGGTCCATACCTTCCGGGGGGTGATGGGCTCCAACATGGCCTGGGTGTTCCGGCGGCTTCTGCGCATCTGCCGGCTGTATGGATCCAGTCCTGTTTTTGTGTTCTGTTCCGCCACCATTGCCAACCCGGCTGACCTGTGCCACCGGCTCACCAGCCTGGATGTGGCAGTGGTGGACAAAGCAGGGGCCCCGGCCGGACAAAAGGATGTGGTGCTCATGCGGGGAATGGAAGGTGCGGCGAGGACAGCCATCGCCCTGATCCATGCAGCCGTGCACAGAAATCTGCGGGTCATTGTATATACACAATCCCGGAAAATAACCGAACTCATCGCTATCTGGGCATCTGGGCGGGCAAAAAAATTCAAGGACAAAATCTGCGCGTACCGGGCCGGGTTCCTGCCTGAAGAACGGCGGGTCATTGAAAAACAGCTGGCCACGGGTGAGCTGCTGTGCGTGGTGTCCACCTCAGCTTTAGAACTGGGCATTGATATCGGAAACCTGGATCTGTGCATCCTGGTGGGGTATCCCGGCACCATCATGTCCACCTGGCAGCGGGCCGGCCGGGTAGGGCGGGACGGTAACCCTTCAGCTCTGGTGCTCATTGCCCATGAAGATGCACTGGACCAGTATTTCATGAACCATCCGGACGTGTTTTTTGATCTGCCCCCGGAAACCGCCCTCATCAACCCGGACAACCCCATGATCTGTAAAGCCCATCTGGAATGTGCGGCAGCAGAACTTCCCATCAGGCAGGGAGAAGTGTTTCTGGAAAATCCCATTGAAAATGCTTTGAAAGACCTGGAAAGATCCGGCCGGCTGTTGAAAAGTGTTGATAAAAACATCTGGTATGCTGCCAGAAAATCCCCCCACCGGGAGGTGAGTCTGCGGGGCACGGGCCGCACCATTCCCATTTTTCTGGAAAACACCCGGCAGAGCCTGGGAGAAATCGATCTGCACCGGGCCTATTTTGAAACCCATGACGGGGCTGTGTACCTTCACCAGGGAAAATCCTATGTGGTGACCCGGTTTGACCATGTCAAAGGCAGTGTGGAAGCCATTCCCAAAGAGGTGAACTATTATACCCGGGCCAGATCCTCCAAATCCACCCGGATAATTACCATGCTTGACACCAGAACCGTGGGAACCACCCGGGTGGGATACGGCCGGCTGCGCATCACCGAACAGGTCATCGGGTATGACCGCAGACTGGTTGCCACGGGCAGGTCCATCGGCATGGTTCCCCTGGACCTGCCCCGGCTGGAATTTGATACCCGGGGGCTGTGGATCCAGATTCCGGATCATGTCAAAGACAGTGTCGAATCTGAGCTGCTGCATTTTATGGGCGGCATTCATGCTATGGAGCATGCCGCCATCGGCATCATGCCCCTTTTGGTCATGACCGACAGAAACGATCTGGGCGGCATTTCCATTCCCTTTCATGACCAGGTGCAGACCGCTGCCGTCTTTGTCTATGATGCCATTCCCGGGGGTCTGGGCCTGTGCAGGCAGGCTTTTGACAATGCAGACCAGTTTATCAGACAGATCCTGGAAGCTGTGGTGACCTGCCCCTGCGATACCGGGTGTCCGGCCTGTGTGCATTCCCCCAAATGCGGTTCAGGCAACCGGCCCATTGACAAGCATGCCTCTTTGCAGATTTTACAACAGATACTTGCCCCTTTGTCCGGCAGAACAGCCATTTCTATGCCGGTTATCCCGGATACCAGTGAGGGCCAACACAAAGACGCACCAGTTTTTCCTGACGTCCATAAGGAAAAATCCCGGTCCAACCCCCCCATACTGGTGCTGGAAAATCACAATCCTTTCACACCGGTCTCCCTGGATAATGCACCTTTGCGGTACGGGGTTCTGGACATTGAAACCAGGCGGTCTGCCGCAGAAGTGGGGGGCTGGAACCGGGCGGAAAAAATGGGGGTCAGCTGCGCTGTGCTGTATGATTCACAATCAGGACAGTTCCATGATTTTTCCCAGGACCAGATGGAGGGGCTGTGCACCCATCTGGCCCAGCTGGATCTGGTGGTGGGTTTCAACCTGATCCGGTTTGACTACAAGGTGCTGGCCGGGTTGTGCGATTTTGATTTTTACGGCCTGCCCACCCTGGACATGCTGGTAAAAATCCATGAAGTCCTTGGCTACAGGCTGTCTCTGGATCATTTGGCCCAGAATACCCTGGGCACCAAAAAAAGTGCTGACGGCCTGATGGCCCTGCAATGGTGGCAGCAGGGTCTGGTGGATAAAATCATCCGGTACTGCACCCAGGATGTGCGGGTGACAAGAGATCTGTATGTGTTTGGCAGAGATAACCGGTTTCTGGTTTTCAAAAACAAGGCCGGCCACCAGGTCCGGGTGCCGGTGGCCTGGTGAGCCGCTGATAAATCCAGGAGACGGGTCAGCCGGCGGCCGGTTCTTTCTATTGGATAGTAACCGCTGCCTGCAGATGTCTGCTTACAGGATACCTTTTTTAACCTGGTCTGCGATTTCGGCCAACACAAGGCCTGCCTTTTCCCGGATCAGTACCTGGCACAGGTCATCATACGGGGTGGCAGACAGGTTGATGATGGCCAGAAACGCGCCGCTGTCCCTGGCATATCCAGGCATCAGCGCTGCGGGCTGGACCAGCAGGGTGGATCCCACCACAAGAAACACATCACTTTGGGAAGACAGCCGGGCAGCCCGCCGGGTGGCCTGCCCGGGCATGGCCTGGCCGAATGAGATGGTATCAGGTTTGAAATATCCGCCGCATTCACAGCAGGGGGCGCTGCTGCCGGAAAGAACAAGCTTTTCCGCTGTTTCCCACGAAATGATTTCGCTGCAGGTCATGCACCTCACCCGCCGCGTGTTGCCGTGCAGTTCAATGATCTTGTCATCAGGTATGCCCGAGGCCTGGTGCAGGCCGTCAATGTTCTGGGTGATCACGGCGGTGAGGCATCCCATGTCATGAAGCTGTGCAATGCTTGTATGGCCGGTGTTGGGCAGGGCATGCTTCAATCCTTTTTCCATGTCCATGCGCTGTTCCCAGTACCGGATCCGGGCGGATTCACTGGACATGAACTCATCAAAATACACCGGGGTGAATTTGTCCCAGATACCGCCCTGGCTTCTGTAGTCAGGAACACCGCTTTCCGTGGAAATACCGGCACCTGTGAATACGATTACCTTTTCTGTCGCACAGATTTTTTTGGCAATAACCTGTGCTTTATCCTTGATTTCAGGGCTTAACTGTCCGGGGTTTTGTTTTGCCATGGCAATATCCTTTGTGCGATTTTTTTGTACAGTATCAAAATTTCAGTGATGCCGAATACCCTGCCGGCAGCCGGCATCACAATGACGAACAAAAGGCCCGTGATGGTGCAGATGATCAGGGAAGAAACCATGTCTGCAGCCGGGATGACGGCTGTCAGGCCCTGGTGTGCCGCAAAAAGCAAGGCACCGGTAAACAGGCTGACCAGCACCAGCTTGAAGAAAAAATGGTAGACCTGTGTTTTGCCCTGGTTGCCGGTTTTTTTGTTCCAGGATTCAAACAGGGCCAAAGCGGAGAAAACAACGGTCAAAGAAAGGCCAAGCGCTACCCCTTGTGCATCAAAAGCCTTCATACACAGATAGATTATCGGCAGGCCTGCCAGCATGCATCCGGTGGAGACCAGGGCTGGAAACAAGGTGTTTTCAAGGGCGTAAAACCCTCTTGCCACAAAGGTCTGGGCGGAAAAGGCAAAAGCGCCGGCCATGAAAAAAGGCAGGATGCCCGCGGTTATCCGGGTGGCAGCCGCATCAAACGCACCCCGCTGGAATAAAATCAGTACAATTTCCTGGCGCAGGACAATAAAAAGAACGGAAAACGGGATCACCAGGAAGATGAATTTCAAGGTGTGGTTGATGATCTGGTTCAACCGGTCCAGATCTCCTGCAGCGGCAATCTGGGCCATGAAAGGATAGGATGCCATGCCGATGGCCTGGCCGAAAAATCCCACCAGAATAAACATGATGCGAAGCGCATAGTTCATGGCGGCAATATGGCCGGGTTCCAGAAAGGAACCGAAAAATTTTATGAAAATTTCCGTGGAAAAGGTGACAGTGAGCCCCACCATGAAGGGCAGGGTAATCAACACATAGCGTTTGAAATCCGGGTGGAAAAAATTAATGACAAACCTGTAGCGCAGGCCCTGTTTTTTCGCACCTGCCCATTGTAAGAAAAAATTGCCGGCAAAAGCCCCTCCCAGTACCCCCCAGGCAAACCCTTCCATGCCAAGATACGGGTACAAAAAGATGCCCCCGCAGATGATGCCCAGATTGTAAATCAGGGGTGCCAGAGCAGGAATGAAAAATTTTTCTTTTGCAAACTGTACTGCCATGAACAGCCCCCCGCTAAAAAAGAAAAATTGGGCCGGTAAAATGATGCGGGTCATGCGCACCGCCAGATGAAATGTGGCCGGATCCTGGATACCCGGTGCCAGGATACCTACCAAAAAAGGTGTCCAGACCATGGCAGCGCCTATGCAGACAGCCAGCACCAGGCCGAACCCGTTGAACACCAGGGAGAACACGGCAAACCCTTCTTTGTCTCTGCCCCGGGAAATATATCTGGCAAAAATGGGGATAAAGGTGATGGATAAAAATCCGCTGGCCACCACATGGTTGAGGATTTCAGGCAGGGCAAAAGCGATCTGGTACGCGTCCACCCCGGCTTGGGCACCGCCGGCCCAGGCAATGGCCATTTCGCGCACAAGGCCGATGATCCTGCTGGCAAACACCGACCCCATCATAATAAATGAGGCAATGCCGATTTTCTTGAATATGGAAGCGGATGCGGTCATGGTTATTCAGGGATGTACCACAACCGCGGGCCAAAGAAAAGAGCGGTTTGCAATCCAAACACTTGACGCGGAACAGGGGGGTGAATATACTTGACATCAAAATAACCGGAACCAGAATCTTGATGACCGAAAAAAAAGCAGATATGCCGGAAAGTCCTGGTTATCAAGACATAAAGATGATAGGAAACATAATTATGTGGACCAGAATGGGAATATGGTGCCTGCTGGGGGGATTTTTTGTGTGGCTGTTCAGCGGGATTTCCAGTTTTATGGAGGCAGACAATTTCTGGACGGGCCTGACCCTTTCCCGGCTGCTGGGAGATTATGCCGAATCCGTTGTTACATTCATTCCCCTGGAAGTTGTGGAAAATATAATGTATTTTCTGGTGTTTGAGCTGCCGCTGTATGGATTTATTCTCGGGGTGGGAACCTTGTTTCTTGTCATTGGCATGGTTTTGAAAGTCCGGTAGTAAAAACCTGTCCCCGGGAAATAAAGGAAAAATAATGCATGATAAAATATTGCAGCTGTCAGAGGACCGGCTGCTCACCCGCCGGCAGTTTTTAGGATTGTCTGTCACCGTATCCGCTGCAGGCCTGCTCCAGATTTGTGGCTGTGCAACAGATCCTGTGACCGGCCAGCGCCAGCTGATGATGATGTCAAAAAACCAGGAAATCGCTGTGGACCGTCAGCAGGCTCCGTTTCAATTTTCCTCGGACTACGGGATTATCCAGGATCAGGCCCTGAACCGGTATATCAATCAGGTGGGACAGGATCTGGTGTCCCATGTTCACCGGCCGGCCATGCCCTATAATTTTCAGTGTGTCAATGCGACGTATATCAATGCCTATGCCTTTCCCGGCGGATCCATTGCCGTAACCCGGGGGATTTTGCTGCGCCTGGATAATGAGGCGGAACTGGCGGCGCTGCTGGGCCATGAACTGGGCCATGTCAATGCCCGCCATACAGCGGAACAGATGTCTAAAAGCCAGCTCTCCTCTCTGGTGGTGGGAGGACTTTCTGTTTTGATGGATTCCCAGGCCAAAGGTCTTGGCAATCTGACCCAGCAGCTGGGAGCACTGGGCCAGGGACTGTATCTGGCCAAATACAGCCGGGACAATGAACGGGAAGCAGATTTTCTGGGCCATGAATATATGGTAAAATCCGGATACAATTCCAAAGGGTTTGTGGGTCTCATGGAGATGCTCAACACCTTGAACAAGCAGAAACCCTCATCAGCACAAATGCTTTTCTCCA
The DNA here is from genome assembly GCA_011389575.1 of Desulfotignum sp. Taxonomy (GTDB): domain Bacteria; phylum Desulfobacterota; class Desulfobacteria; order Desulfobacterales; family Desulfobacteraceae; genus Desulfotignum. The sequence continues at coordinate 33,484 of JAABUB010000028.1, forward strand.
CGCATCCCATGAGTGACGAGCGCCTGGCAGCAGCTGTCCAGCGGGACCAGGGTCCTTATAGCCAAACCAGGAATGCCTCTTTGTTAAAGGAGCGGTACATGGACCGGATCGCCGGGCTGAGACAAAAAAAAGCGGCTGTCCTGTCCATGCAGGAAGGAGAAAAATATCTGGGCCGGGAAAAGTATGACAAGGCCAGAACTGCTTTTGCATCCGCCCTGGGTCAGGCAAAAGATGATTATACCGCCCATGTGCTTATGGCAAAATGCCTGCTCATCCAAAAAAAGCCTGCTGAGGCAGCATCCTATGCCGGCGCAGCCATTGATTTGTATCCTGCCGAATACCAGGGCCATTATGTGGCAGGTCTTGCCCATGTGAAAACCAAACAGTTTTCCCGGGCCTATGAAAATTTTGTCAAAGGTGATCAGCTGCTGCCGGGCAATCCCCAGTTGATTTTCTACAAAGGGTATGCACAGGAAAATCTGGGCAGGCAGCAGGCAGCGGCAGCTGATTATACCGCTTATTTGAAAATGATCAATTATACCTCCAACCAGTATTCCCGGTATGCCTACCAGCGGTTGAAAGAATGGGGTTATGTCCAGTAAATTTTTGGGGAAAGCCCATTGATTCATGAAATTTAAAAGTCTTGGGCAATGTGTGCGGTTTCTGGAGCAGGAAAAAGAACTGGTCTGCATCAGCCAGACAGTGGACCCGCATCTGGAAATGGCTGAAATAACACGGCGGGTGTTTGATGCGGGTGGGCCGGCCCTGCTGTTTGAAAACGTAAAACATGCAAAATTTCCGGCCCTGTCAAATCTCTACGGCACTTGGAAACGCACCTTAAAAATTTTTGAACCGGAACTGGATCAGGTAAAGGCACTGGTGGACATGAAATTTGCCCCCATGCAGGCCGTAAGATCCCCGGGCCGGCTGATCAAGGCAGGCCCGGCCCTGGCCCATTCACTGCCTGTGCCATGCCGGAGCCCCGGGGTACTGGTCCATTCCACCAGTATTGATAAACTGCCGCTGATTACCTGCTGGCCCGAGGATGGAGGCGCATTCGTGCTTTTGCCCCAGGTGTTTTCCCAGGATCCTGATACGGATTCTGTATTGCGGTCCAACCTGGGCATGTACAGAATTCAGCTTTCAGGCAACCAATACCGGATCAATGAGGAAGTGGGGCTGCATTATCAGCTGCACCGGGGGATCAGCACCCACCACCAGAACGCATTGGCAAAAAACCAGCCGCTGAAAGTGACCATTTTCATCGGCGGTCCACCGGCCCATGCCCTGGCCGCGGTCATGCCCTTGCCGGAAGGGGTGCCGGAAATTGCTTTTGCCGGGGCCCTGGGGGGCCGCAATTTCAGGTATAGCCGCCATAAGGGGTTTGTCCTCTCTTCAGATGCAGACTTTTGCATCACCGGCTGGGTCATGCCCCATCAGACAAAACCGGAAGGCCCCTTTGGAGATCATCTGGGATATTATTCCCAAACCCATGAATTTCCGTATATCCGGGTGGCTTCTGTGTACCACAGGCCCGGCGCTGTTTTTCCGTTTACCGTGGTGGGACGTCCCCCCCGGGAAGACAGCAATTTCGGCCGGCTCATCCATGAGATCACCCGCAATGCCGTTGCCAAAACCATACCCGGGGTCACAGCCGTCAATGCCGTGGATGCGGCCGGGGTGCATCCGCTGCTGCTGGCCAAGGCCAGAGAAGGCTATCTGCCTTATGAAGAACCCATGCCCAGGGAGCTGCTCACCCATGCAAATGCTATTTTGGGAACCGGCCAGCTCTCCCTTGCCAAATACCTTTTGCTGGCCGCCCATGAAGACTGCCCGGATCTGGATGTGAACGATGAAAAAGCCTTTTTTGTCCATGTGCTGGAGCGCCTGGATTTTTCCCGGGACCTGCATTTTTACACCCGGACCACCATGGATACCCTGGATTATTCCGGCCGGCAGATCAACCAGGGATCCAAACTGGTGATGGCAGCGGCCGGACCTGTGAAAAGGCGGCTGTGCACCCGGCTGCCCGGGCAATTGTCGCTGCCGGAGGGGTTTTGCCGGGCACTGATGGCTGCCCCGGGCTTGGTTGTGGTTCAGGGACCGGCCTTTGTTTCCTATCCCCGGGCCAGACAGCAGATCAACCAGATCAAAACCTGTCTGCAGAAAACAGATGACCTGACTGGTCTGGCCCTGGTGGTGGTGGTGGATGATGCACGGTTTTGTGCAGACACCTTTGCCAATTTTTTATGGGTGACCTTTTTGCGGTCCAATCCTTCCCATGATATTTACGGGGTTAAGGAAAAAACCGTTTACAAACACTGGGGGTGTGAAGGGCCTTTGGTCATCGATGCCAGAACCAAGCCCTTTCATGCAGCACCCCTGGTACCGGATCCCGAGGTTTCCCGGCGGGTGGAGCAGATGGCCTGCAAAGGCGGTCCGCTATACAAGATACTATGACCGGATACTCTCGCCGGGAGCTTCTTACGCTGTCTCTTTGGTATAGACCCGTGGCGGGCGGTCTTTGCTGGTCTCACCTGTTTGTCCCGTTTGACAGCGTGTATGGCATGCTTTGCTAAACGGCAAAAACTGCGGGCAGGTATGTCCTCAAACAGTTTGCCGTTCTTAACGCTGCGCATGCCTTACACGCTGTAACAAACGTGGCAAAATGGTTTCGACCAGCAAAGACCGCCCGCCACTGGAGGTTGAAACAGACGTCGACAAACAGGTAATGCAGACTCTGGACCCGTTTGACAGCGGTATTTTCCAGAGGTTACCCGCTGAATATTTCCTATAGCAGCGTGCACGCTATAGGGAGCCCCTGGTGGTATCCTGTGAACGGACCGTCAGAGCCGGAGGGGGCCTGGTAAAATATGCCGGGATGCTTTGAAGCCAGAGAATGGATCACTGTATTTCATTTTTCACATGGAACCAGGCCCCCGCAGGGTCTCGGGCCGGGCACAGGATACCACCAGGGGCGGGACCGGTGACAGAGTGGTGCAGCAAAAGGTCGAAAACCCGGGATGCTTATAGCAAATATTCAGGTCAGCCAATTATTGATTGGAATTGTCCCGCGTATCTGTTACATTGCGATTCTGACCCAGCGGAGGTGGGCGGTCATGTTTAAACGATTGAAATTTGTGATTTATACCCGGCCGTTTATCTGGTTTGCTTTTTATCTGGTGCAGGGATACAGCAGAACCCTGCGGCTTCGGGTTGAAAATGAAGACTGCTGGAAAAAACTTCTGGATCAGGGGATTCCTGTGCTGTTGTGCACCTGGCACCAGCAGTTTTTTTCCGCCATCAGGCATTTCAAAACCTATGCCCGCTACAACCCCGGGCTGATGATTTCCCGAAGCCATGACGGGGACCTCATATCCGGGGTGGCCAACCGGGTGGGATGGCATACCCCGCGCGGGTCTTCTTCCCGGGGGGGTAAAGAGGCCATGCATGCCATGATCGCCCATTTAAAAGAATACGGTTTCGGCGCCCATATCCTGGACGGCCCCAGGGGACCCATGGGGAAAATAAAACCCGGGGTCATCCGCATGGCCCATGCAGCCGGGGCCAGGGTGGTGCCGTTTACGGTGACGGCAGACAATGCCTGGTTCTTTCATTCCTGGGACCGGTTCATGCTGCCCAGACCGTTTTCCCGGGTATGTATCACCTTTGGCCCCGAGGTTGTGCTGGACCCGGTTGATTCTTCTGAAGGGTTTGAGCAGCAGCGCCGGGATCTGGAGAACCTGCTTCTGCCCAGATTGTTTCATCTTTGCAACAAGGAGTGATTTTATGGAAGAAAGACCGCTGTCCTCTGTGTTTTTTCATTTCCGGTTCAAGTTTCTGGCCATTACCTGCATTGCATTTCTCATGTTTGTCATCCTGTCGAGTTCTTCTGATTTCAGCCAGTTTGCCGACAGTATGCAGTTCAAGCTCATGGGCCCGTTTTTCGTCATCTCAGGACTGATGTTTCTGGTATTCAGAAAGTTTCCCATAAAGTGTCCCCATTGC